>DATJZY010000106.1 GCA_035577985.1 Candidatus Eisenbacteria bacterium | reverse complement strand
TCCGTAGTGCTGCTTGAAGAGGCGCATCCAGTGCTCGCTCCCGAGCGTGCAGCACAGAAGCGGGCCTCCCGAGTCCGCGAGCGCCACCAAGACGTCGGTGTGGAGCGGATCGACGACCTCGAGCCCGGGGCCGCCGAGCTGCGCCTTCAGCTTGAGGCGCAGCATGCCGCGCGGCCGCTTGCGAGGACGAACGTTGGCGGAGGTCACCTCGAGCGTCCCCACCTGCGGGCAGCAGTCGGGATCGTCGAGGTCCACGAGCCCGTCACCGTCGTCGTCGACGCAGTTGCCGCACGACTCGGTCGCGAGCGACGCGGTGCTCGCCGTGGACGAGTTGTTGGTGAGGTCGGGGTCGGCTTCGTTGCCGGCGACGACCGCCGTGTTGCTGAACGCACCCGTCGCGGTACGGGTGGTGTCGACGACCAGCGTCGCGCTTCCCCCAGCGGCGAGCGCGCCGAGCGTGCAGGCGAGCGTTCCCGCGGTGATCGCGCAGGTCCCCTGCGACGCCGTGAACGTCGCCGGACCGACCGCCGCCGGGAGCGTGTCCGTCACGGTGACGCCGGTCGCGTCGCCCGGTCCCTGGTTCGTGACCGCGATGGTGTAGGTGAGCGGGGACCCCACGCCCACCGGGTCGGGTGTGCCCGTCTTGCTGACGGCGAGGTCCGCAGTGGGAATCGCCGTCGTGTCGGTCATCGCGGTGTCGTTCACGGGATTCGGGTCCGGCGTCGTTCCGGCGACCGTGGCGACGTTGGTGAAGGTTCCGTTTGCGCTCGGAAGCGCGCGCGTCGTGATCGTCACCGGCACCGAGGCGCCCGGCGCGATCATGCCGAGCGTGCACGTGATCGCCGTCGTACCGGAGCAGCTCCCCTGCGCGGGCATGGCGCCGACCAGCGTCACCTCGGGCGGCAGCGTGTCGGTCAGGACGACGCCGGTCGCGGCGGCGGGACCGTTGTTGGTGACCGTCACGGTGTAGACGACGTCGGCTCCCGAGGCGACGCTCGCCGGGCCCGTCTTCGTGACCGCGAGGTCGGCCGACGGCAGGAGGCTCGTGATCGCCTGCCGAGCGAAGGGAGGAAGGCCGCCCGGGCCGTCGGGCTCGATGAGCGCCGTGTTGGTGACGCTGCCGCTGGCGCCGAGATTGACGACCACCTGGAAGCGCACCGCGGCGCTGGTGCCGACGTCGATCTGCCCTGCCGGCGCGGCCGGGCTGCTCACGAGCCCGCCCGTCGCGAATGGCATCGCCCCGGCCACGTCGGGGACGGCCGCGCCGTTGAGCGTCGTGCTCCCGGGAACGTACGTCGTGCCGGCCGGGATCGCATCGGTCAACGTCACGCCGGTTGCCGGGACCGTACCGTCGTTCGTGACGACGACGTCGTAGGTGAGCGTCTGCAGCGGCAGTGCAGCCAGCGGCGCGACCGTCTTCGTGGCGTCGATGCGCGGCACACCGGTCGTCACGACGTTGCTCGTGACGGCGCCGTTCTGTGTCGGCTGGCCGGCGCAGCTCGTGAACTGGTACGTCCAGCCCGATCCGTTCGCATATTGCGCCGTCGCCGGCGCGGCCGGGATCGCCGTCACCTGGACCTGGAAGGTCACCGTCCTGGTCGTGCCCTGCACGACGGTGCCGACGAGAACTCCCGCCGCCGGATCGGCGCCGGGCTGTACCACGCCGTCGATGCGGAAGCTGCCGGCGACGAAGGTCGTGCCGGCGGGCGGCGGGTCGGTGAAGACGAGGCCCGTCGCGTCCGCCGAGCCCGCGCTGTTGTCGAGCACGATCGTGTAGGTGAGCGTGTCGCCGACGACGGTCGCGAGCTTGTCGACCGACTTCGCGTTGAGGGCGAAGCGCGGTGCGCCGACGTCGATCGCGAGCCCGAGCGTCGAGACGACGAAGGTGTCGCCGGTCGTCGTCGCCTGTGCGAACGCCGTCGTCTGCGCGTTGGCGAGCCGCGACGAGACGTCGATCTGGGTGATGTCCCACCCCTGCCGGCCGCCGACGATGTTCGAGCCGGGGATGTGATTGCGGGTGCCGAAGGTGCCGGTGGTGACGAGCAGGCCGTCGTCGCCATTGATCTGGCTGTCGAAGAAGTTCGTGAGCGGATTGTTCGGACCCAGGACCCGGTCGGCCAGGCCGAGGGGGGCCGTCGGACCGAAGCGCATCGTGTCGCCCGTGAGGACGGAGTCGCCTTCGACGGTGCTGACGGCGAGCCGGCCGGCTACCGGCCCCGTGGGCGGCGTGCAGAAGCCGCTCGCCGCGGCCTCGGGCGCGCCGGCCGTCTCGGCGCCGACGAAGAGCGTCAGATCGCGCGTCGGCAGCGTCGGATCGCCGTAGATCACGGCGAGCGTCCAGCCGGCGGCATTCTGGCTGTTGTCGGTGTCGCCCTGGGTGCCGGGAACGCTGCCGACCGTGTAGGTGCCGCTGCCCCCGGCCTGCACGAGCGCGGTGACCTCGGCGGAGCGCACGTACATGCAGGGGAGCGTCGCGCAGGCGCCGCCCGACCCAGTGCCACGGCTCTTCGCCGTCACCGGATCGGGGCTGACGCTCGAGGCCCCGACCGGCGTCGTGAAGGTGACGGGGTCGTTCTCGAATGCGATGACGTCCTCGCCGCCATAGCTGTAGCTTCCGGCCCAGACGAGCTCGGCGTAGATCACCGTGCTGCCGGGCGGAAGCGCCAGGATCGCGCTCGCCGAGTCGAGGCGCCAGTCGTTCGTAGTCCCGAGCGGATACGTTCCGTCCTGCAGCGTCGTGTCGACGGTGACGAAGGCGCCGATCGAGTGCTCTGTCCCGGGCGCGTTCGCGTTCAGGAGCTTGGAGAGCCCGAGCGTGTTGCCGACGAAGGTGATCCCACCGGGCGCGATCAGGGTTCGCCGCGTGACCCACTGGGCGCGCGCGTCGTGGACGCCCCACGACATCAATGCGGCTCCCACGAGCACCCCTCGAGCCGCCCACTTCGCGCCCCGCCTCATCCGTCACCTCGCTCCGGGCCCGCCCCCCACAGCACGCCGACGGTGGCAGACGGATGGCAGATGAGGCGACGGAGAGCAATTCCGGCCCCGCCGGCCGGCTCACTCGAGCAGGCGCATGTGTCCCTGGTCGTTCAGCGTCTTCGCGAACGACGACTCGTAGGCGAGCTCCGGCATCTCGCGCACGAGGCGGTCCAGCACCTGCGCATCCTCGCCGACGAGCACCCGCCAGGTCTCGTTGCGGACGCCGTCGAGGATCGTCGTCGCCGCCTGGGCGGCCGACGTGGGCGCGTTGTCGCGGAACGCGACCGCCATCTGGTGCATCAGGGCGCGGAGCTGATCGTCGGTGAGGGCGTCCTGCGGCAGGCCGCGCCGTACGAGCATCGTGCGCAGGTTGCCGACGTCCTCGGCCGACGCCGCGAGCGCGTCGGCCTTCCCCAGCACCTTTCCGGAGTTGAAGATGATCGACGTGCCGATGTGCCCCGGCATGACGAGCACCGCCTTCACGTGCGGGGCGTTGAGGCGTAGGTCGGTCACCAGGGCCTCCGTGAACCCCTTCACCGCGAACTTGGCGCTACTGTACGCCGTGTGCGCGATGCTCGGGCCGAGCGATGCCCAGAAGCCGTTCACGCTGCTCGTGTTGATGATGCAGCCCTCGTCGCTGGCCACCAGCAGCGGCATGAAGGCGCGCGCGCAGTAGTACACACCGTACCAGCAGACGTTGAACGTCCGCTCCCACTCCGCGCGGTCGCCGTGGACGAACTCCCCGCCCCCGGCGATGCCGGCGTTGTTGAAGAGCAGGTTCACGTGCTTGGTCGCGTGCTCCGCCACGACGGCGTCGCGGAAGGCCAGCACCTGCCGTTCGTCGGACACGTCGCAGAGGTGCGTCGTGACGCGCGCGCCGGCGGTGGCGCCGGCCTCGGCCAGACGCTTCGTCTCGGCCATGTTCTCGGCCGACACGTCGCAGATCGCGACGTGGCAGCCTTCGGCGGCGAGCTGCCGCGTGAGCTCGCGCCCCATGCCCGTGCCGCCGCCCGTGACGACGGCAATTCTCCCCCGGAAGCTGTTCATCGTGCGTGTCACCTCTCCGGCGCGAAGCGCCCGTCTCTAGGCCGACTTCGCCTGCAGGCTCTCCGGTGCGCCGACGGCCTTCAGGCGCGGCATCACCTCGCGCGCGAACAGGCGCATGCTCCGTTCGACGTCGGCCCAGGGCATGCCGGCGTAGCTGAAGACGCCGTTGTACCACTCCAGACCCGTGACGGACCGGATGCGCATGATCTTGTCGAAGCACTGCTCGGGCGTGCCCCACACCTGGATGTCGAGGAAGAACTGGGTCGCCGCGTCCGCGCCACCCTCGACGTTGACGACGTCCTGCAGACGTCCGTACGTCTCGTAGCCCTTGGTGTGCTTCAGGTGGTCGCCGCGAAGCTCGTAGTGCTGGACGACGGTGTTCCAATAGCCGCCGATGTAGCGCACGGCCATCTCGCGGGCGCGCCCTTCGTCCTCGTCGCAGAACGTCCACGCGCCGACGATCGGCGCCGGCGCCGCACGCCCGTTCACGCGCTGGAACACGTCGCGATAGGTCGCCAGCTCCGCCGCGACGACGTCCCACGGCTTCTGCGGGATGATGAGGATGCCGACGCCGAGGCGCGCCATGATCTCGACCGACTCGGGCGACACGGCCGCGGCGTAGGTGCGATCGCGGAAGCTCTTGAACGGCCGCGGGCGGATCTCGCGGCGGACCTGCTTCACGTGCGTCCCGTCGAACTCGCAGACACCCGTCTCGAGCCCCCCGAGCAGCATCTGCGCCGACTCGATGAAGATCTCGCGGCTCTCGTTCATGTCGACGCCGAAGCCTTCGAACTCGACGCGGCCGAGGCCGCGCCCGAGGCCGAGGATCAGACGGCCGTTCGACATGTTGTCGAGCATCGACACCTGCTCGGCGACGCGCAGCGGATCGTGCCACGGCAGCACTACCACCATGGAGCCGAGCTGGACCGTCTCGGTCTTGGCCGCGAAGTAGGTGAGGTACTGGAGGACGTCCGGACACATCGTGTAGTCGGTGAAGTGGTGCTCCACGCCCCAGATCGATTGGAACCCGAGCCGTTCCGCCAGCACCCCGAGCCGCAGCTCGTTCTGATAGACCTCGAGATCGGTCCGACTCTTGTCCGTGGCCTGAAAGATCAACCCGGTTCCGACGTGCACGCGATGCCCTCCTCCCTCCAGCACTAACCCCGAGACGCGACCCATCACAACCCCGGCCGACCGGACACGACGGGCGCGATCCGACGCCGGTGCCGCGTCGCGAGGTCGGGGGCAAGGCGGAGGCGCCTGCGAAGCGGCGCGACGCAAGGTCGGGCCGTGACGATCCGTGTGTCTTCTCGCGCGGCGCAGCCGAAGCCGAAGCCTTGCCCCCGACCTCGCGGCACCGACGCCAGGACGTCGCCGCCCTACCCCGCCGTCGTGATCCCGATCAGCGGCCAGACGAACCGGGCGACGACGTTGAACGCGGCCCACGAGGAGAACGCCAGGATCGCCCCTGGGACCATCATGTCGCGGACGCTCAGGTAGCCCGACGAGTACGCGATCGCGTTCGACGGCGTCCCGATCGGCAGCGTGAAGCCGAGCCCCGCCGGCACCGAGACGACCAGCGCCATGACGCGCGGCTCGATGCCCAGCGCCTGACACATGCCGAGCGTGACCGGCATCAGGAGCGCCACGACGGCCGAGTTGCTCATGAGCTCGGTCAGCAGGATCGAGAGCGCCGAGATGATGAGGAACGCCGTCGCCGCGTTGCCCGCCCAGCGGCCGATCGTGTGCTTCGCCATCCAGACGGCGGCGCCCGACTCGCTCATGACCGTGCCGAGCACGATGGCGCCGCCATACATGAGGAGGATGCCCCAGCTCACGTACGGCTCGATCTCGCCCCAGCGCACGAGGTCCATGACGAACAGGACGACGACCGCGGCGAGCGCCACCGACGCGAGCCCCAGCTCCTCGCCGCCGATCATCCAGCCGGCGAGCGTCCCGAGCATGATCCACGCGATCGCCTTCTCCTTGTAGCTCATGCGGCCGAGCGCGAGCTGCTTCTCGGCGATGAGCTCGTCGGCTTCGCGGATGCTCTTCACGTCGATCGGGAAGAACGTGACGATGACGACCCACCCGACCACCAGCAGGATCGCGACGATCGGCAGGTTGGCGAAGGCCCATTGCGCGAAGCTGTAGGTCTGGCCCGACGCCTCGCGCGCCATGCCGAGGGCGAGCGGGGCGCGCGCGCCGCCGAGCAGCGTCGCCACGCCGCCGATCGTCGTCCCCCAGGCCATCGAGAGCAGCAAGGCCTTGGCGTAGTTGCTGCGGCCCTTCTGCAGGCGGAGGACGCCGACGATCTCCATGATGATCGGGAAGTTCATGGCCGCGACGGCGTGCTCGGACATGAAGAACGACATGAACGCGTTCAGGAGGTAGATGTTCATCAGGAGCGCCCGCGGGCTGTGCCCGAAGCGGTGCAGGATGCCGAGCGCGAGGCGCGCCGAGAGGCGCGACTTCATGAGGCAGGCGGCGAGGATGAACACGCCCAGGATGAAGAACACGGCCTCGTTGCCGAACAGGCCGTACACCTTGCTCGCCGGCAGGACGCCGCTCGTGGGCAGCAGGACCAGGGCCAGCAGGCTCGTCACCATGAGCGGCAGGACGCTCGTCACCCACAGGATGAGGCAGACGACGAACGCCGCGACGGCCTTCAGGCCCCCGACCGTCAGGCCCTCGGGGGGCGAACGCGTCACGATCAGCCAGTAGAGGAGCGCCGTCCCGACCAAGATGCCGGGCCGCACGGCGCGCTCGAGGAGGATCACGCGCAGCGGGCGCGTGTCGACGACGATCGCCGACTTCGCCGACGTCTCCTGCGGAACGCTCATTGCGCGCGGGTCTTATCAGACCCGCCCCGGCCCTCGCACGCGGACCCCTGTCGATTCGGGCCCTTCCCGTTCGTCCTATGATCGAGCCAAAGGAGGGGACCATGAACTTCATGATCATGTACGTCTGCGACGAGATGGCCATGGCGCGCATGTCGCCCGCCGAGCTCGACCGCATCGTGGCCGAGAAGACGAAGGTTCATCAGGAGCTGGTCGGCCTGGGCAAGGACATCATGGGCGTCCGCCTGTGGCCGTCCGCCACCGCGACCCGCGTCAGCCTCGAGCGGGGCGCGATCGCGACGGTCGACGGGCCGTTCACCGAAACGCGCGAGGTGCTCGGCGGCTTCAACCTCGTGCGCTGCGCGTCGAAGGCCGAAGCGATCGAGTGGGCGAAGAAGTCCCTGGTCTTCGAGTCGGCCGTGACGGAGGTCCGTCCCGTCTGGGAGCGGTGCCTGTGCCACGGCTCGTTCACCTGCTCGTCCCAGGTCTGAGCCCGCGGCTCGACGGCGCCTGCCCTCGTGATGCAGGATGCCGCCATGGCCGACGTCCGCACGTATCACGACGGAGAACCCTTCCCCGGCCGCGTCGGCATGACGCTCGCCGAGTCCGAGCCCGCATGGCCCGTGCCGCAACGCGCCCGCGACGGCGCGCCGAACGTCCTGCTCATGGTGCTCGACGACGTGGGCTTCGCGCAGCTCGGCTGCTTCGGCTCGGACATCCCGACGCCCGTCTTCGACCGGCTGGCGGCCGACGGCCTGCGCTACCGGAACT
Organism: Candidatus Eisenbacteria bacterium; assembly: GCA_035577985.1. Classification (NCBI taxonomy): domain Bacteria; phylum Candidatus Eiseniibacteriota; species Candidatus Eiseniibacteriota bacterium. Next base: position 31,822 of record DATJZY010000106.1, on the reverse strand, counting down.
TCCACACGACGGCGATGTGCTCGCCGACACGTGCGTGCCTCATGACGGCGCGCAATCCGCACACCTGCGCGATGGGCGGCATCACCGATCTCGCCATGGGCTTCCCGGGCTACAACGGCCGCATCCCGAAGTCGTGCGGGTTCGTTCCCGAGGTCCTCCGGCAGAGCGGCTGGGCGACCCTCGCGGTCGGCAAGTGGCACCTCGCGCCCGCCGACGAGACGCACGTCGCAGCGCCACGCGACCGCTGGCCGCTCGCGCAGGGGTTCGAGCGCTACTACGGCTTCCTCGGCGGCGAGACGAACCAGTTCTTTCCCGAGCTCGTGGTCGACAACACGCCGATCACCTTCGAGCCGCCGCCGGGCTACCACCTCACCGAGGATCTCGTCTCCCGCGCGGTCGGGATGGTGACGGACCTCCGCTCCGCCGATCCGGGCAAGCCCTTCTTCCTCTACCTCGCGCTCGGCGCCTGCCACGCGCCCCACCAGGCGCCGCGCGAGTGGCTCGACCGCCAGCGCGGGCAGTTCGACGACGGATGGGACGCGTGGCGCGAGCGAACGCACGCGCGCCAGATGGAGCTCGGCATCATCCCACCGGGCACGCGCCTCAGCCCGCGTCCCGGGTGGGTACCCGAGTGGTCGGCGCTCCCCGAGGCCGAGCGCCGTGTGTACGCGCGCATGATGGAGGTCTACGCGGGCTACCTCTCGCACACCGACCACCACGTGGGCCGGCTGCTCGACTTCCTCGCGCAGGCGGGCGAGCTCGATCGCACCCTCGTCGTGCTGCTCTCCGACAACGGCGCCAGCGCCGAGGGTGGACCGCACGGCACGTTCAACGAGAACTTCGTGTTCAACGGCCTCCCGCACGACGTCGAGCGCACGCTGGCGCTCCTGCCGGAGCTCGGCGGGCCGCACACGTACGGCCACTATCCGTGGGGGTGGGCGCTCGCCGGCAACACGCCCTTCAAGCGCTGGAAGCGCGAGACGCACGAGGGCGGCATCGGTGACCCGCTCATCGTGCGCTGGCCGGCGATCGTCGACCGCGGCGCCATCCGCCATCAGTACGTGCACGCGATCGACGTGGCGGCGACGATCCTCGATCTGGCGGAGGTGGCGATGCCGGAGATGCTCAACGGCGTCGCGCAGGAGCCCGTCGCCGGCCGCAGCTTCGCGGCGTCGCTCACCGACCCGGCCGCGCCCGAGCATCGCGAGACCCAATACTACGAGCAGTTCGCGTGTCGCGCGCTCTACCACCGGGGATGGAAGGCCGTCGCGTTCCACTCCCTCTTCCCCTACCAGGACGGCGACAATCCGTACGCCGATCACTCCGAGGATCGCTGGGAGCTCTACCACGTCGCCGAGGACCCGTCGGAGTGCAACGACCTGGCTGCCGAGCACCCCGAGAAGCTCCGTGAGCTGCAGGACTTGTGGCTCCGCGAGGCCGAGCGATACGGCGCGCTGCCGCTGCAGGCCGTGCGCCTCTTCGCGCAGGATCGCCCGCCGCCCGTTCCGCCGAGCGATCGGCTCGTGCTGCGTGCCGGCGCGCTCGCGTTGCCCGAGGAGCTGGCGCCCAAGCTGAAGCTCCGGCCGCACCGGATCGTCGCGCGGATCGAGGTGCCTGCCGCCGGCGCCGAGGGCGTGCTCCTCGCCCAGGGTGGCCGCTTCGGCGGCTTCTCGCTGTACGTGAAGGATGGCCGCGCGCACTACGCGTACAACTTCGTCGGGCTCGAGCGCACGACCGTGTCGAGCCGGCCGCTCGGGCCGGGTCGCCACGTGGTTGGCGTGCAGATGACCCCCCAGCGCGGGCTCGCGATGAACGCCGAGCTGGTCGTCGATGGCGAGGTGGTGGCGGAGCAGATCGTGAAGCGCACGGCGCCGTTTCGCTTCGCGCTCGCCGGCGAGGGCATGTGCTGCGGCTACGACGACGGCACGCCGGTGACCGAAGCCTACGCCTCACCGTTTCGCTTCACCGGCACGCTCCACGACGTCACCGTCGACGTGTCGGGCACGCCGATCGTCGACCTGGTGACCGAGATCCGGCGAGCCTGGACCGTGCAGTAGTTTGGTTTCGCCCCGAGACTTCGTCTCGGGGCGAGGGCGTAGGTGGGGCGTCGGTGGTACGCGCGGGCGGGGTGCGGCGGCCGGCAAAGCCGGCGCCGCAACGCTGGTACGCACGGGTGCAGGAAGCCGACGCGAGAGTGTGGCGTCCGGGCACGCGCCACGAACGCGACACACTCTCGCGTCCTACCCCGAGCCAAGACGTAGTCTTGGCTCGGCCTCCTAGAGGCTCTGTGAGAGAGTCTTGAGGTCGGCGGCGATCGGGGCGGCGGCGTCCAGCAAGGGCTGGCGCGTTTCGGTGGGGATGGACTTGCGGGCGCTGCGGGAGCTCAGGCGGTGTACGAAGCTCGTGACGGCGCGGGCGGCCTTCTTCAGCTTCTTCTTGGCGGGCTTCGCCTTGCCGGCGGACGAGAGGCTTTGCGCGTCGGTGGTCTTGTCGCGCCCCGACTGGGCGCTCTGGAGGAGCTTCGCCTGCTGCTTGCCGAGGGCGGCGGTGCCCTGGACGTCGGCGATGAGCTCGTCGAGACGGCACAGGATCGACGCGAAGGTCGCGGCGGAGAGGCCGCAGCCGGCGGGTAGCGTCGTCGTGGTGGTCGTGGTGGTGACGTCGGCGCAGACGGCGATCGCACCCTGCTCCACCGCGCCCATGTCGCAGCGACCGCCGGCGGGCCGGCCGAAGCAGCGCTGGTCGACGGTCTCGCACGCGTCGGCGTCCTGCCCGGGATTCTCGGGATTGCCGGCGTTCTCCGCCGGGCTGGCCGCGCCGAGCGCGTGCGTGAGCGTGAGGCCGCCGTTGTCGGCGAGCGGCCCGAGGAACGCGTCCTGCCCCGTCACGTCGCCCGTTCCGGTCGCGATCGCGCAGCCGGCGGTGCTCTCGAACAGCGTGTAGCCCCCCGACACGATCGTGCTCCCCACGGTGGTGAAGCAGTCGGGGCCCGCGTCGGCGACGTTGTCGCCGATGATCGAGTTCTGCACGTGGAAGGTCGGGCCGGACACGAAGATCCCGCCGCCGCGCCGGTTCGCCGGAGCGGCCGGCAGGTTGTTCCCCGCGATCGTCACGTTGCGCAGCGTCCACGACCCGGCGCCCTCGGCCGCGACGCCGCCGCCGTCGACGCGCGCGGCACCCGCCATGAGGACCCGGTTGCCGCTCACGGTGCTGTTGACGAGCGTGATCGTGCCGCCCCCCGTCGAATACATGCCGCCCCCGAGGGCGTTCCCCGTACTCGGCGCGGTCGACGTCGCGCTGTTGCCGCTCACCGTCGATCGCGTGATGGTCCAATTGCCGTCCTCGTTCGCAATGCCGCCCCCGAGCGCGTTGCCGGTCGGCGGCGCGAGCGCCTGGTTCCCGGCGACCGTCGAGTCGGTCATCGCGATCTCCCCGAACGTCGTCGCGATCGCGCCGCCCACGCCGCCGCCAGAAGCGCCGAGCCCCGCGGCGACGTTGTCCACGATGTGGGAGCGCTCGATCGTGAGCGTACGCCCGAACGGGTTCGCGATCGCCCCACCCTTGTTGGCGTGGTTCTGGCTGAGCGTGCTGTTCCGGATGGTCAGCGGCGCGTCCATGTAGACGGCACCGCCCTGGCCGAGCTGCGCGGCGTCGTCGCAGCGATTGTCGGTGAACGTGCTGTCCTCGATCGTGAGCCCGAGCCCGACGCTGAGCGCTCCCGCCCCGGCGGCGCCGCTCGAAAGACGCCCGCCGCGAATGGTGACGTTCCGGAGCGTCACGTCCCCGAACGGCCCGGCGATGCGCAGGATGCGCATGTCGCCGACGAAGCTCGTGGCGCGCTCGATCGTCGCGCCGTTGCCGACGATCGTGATCGGCGTCGTGATGCTCGGGAGCGCCTGGTTGCCCTCGACGGCCGTCGTGATGCTGTACGTCGACCCGGCCGCGAGCGTGATGGTGTCCGCCTCGGGCGTGGCGGCGGCGACCGTCAGCGCCTTCTGGAGCGACGCCGCGTCGCCGGGCCCGATGTTGAAGTCGGCCGCGGGGCCGGAGCGCGCCGCGAAGACGAGGAGGACGAGGCCGATCGCCGTACGCATGGCCCTTCGTGCGCACGGCGCCGCCGAGCGTGTCAACCGGTCTGGCGGCGCTTCGCGAGGAACTCGCGTCCCTTTCCGACGGTCGTGTTCACCGGCACGCCGTCGCGGCAGAGCGGGCACGCGGCCGCGTCCCACGCCTCGAGCTCGACGTCGAGGAGCGCGGCGAGCGCGGGCACGCCCACGTCCGCGGCGGTGACGCGCCCGCGGTTCACGAGAGCCGCGACGCCGGCGACGTCGCCGCCCGCGGCGCGCACCGCCGCGACCGCGTCCTTCACCGAGCCGCCGGTATTGAGGATGTCCTCGACGACCAGCACGCGCCGTCCGGCGACCAGCGCATCGTAGCCACGTCGCAGGGCCATGCCGCCCGCGTCCGCCTTCTCGGCGTAGACCGCCGGGATGCCCAGGTGATGTCCGGTCCACTGGGCGAGGATGATGCCGCCCATCGCCGGCCCGCACACGATCTCGGGGCGCAGCGGCGCGGCGGCGTCGGCGAGGAAGCGACAGAGCTCGGCGACGCGCGCGGTGTCGGGGTAGACGGCGTCCTTGTTCACGTAGGCACTGCCGTGCCTGCCCGAGGTGTAGACGATGTGGCTGCCGGTGATGATCGCCCGCGCGCCCTCGAGGATCGCACGCACGCGCTCGGCGGTCGCGCTCACTTCTTCGCCCCGCCGGCGAGCTGCGAGCGGAGGTAGGCGTCGATGAACGGGTCGAGGTCGCCGTCGAGCACGCCGTCGGCGTTGCCGACCTCGGTGTTGGTCCGGTGGTCCTTCACCATCCGGTAGGGGTGCAGGACGTACGAGCGGATCTGGTGGCCGAAGCCGATGTCGGACTTGTTGCCCGCGAGCTGCTCCATCTTCTCCTGCTGCTTGCGCTGCTCCATCTCGTAGAGGCGCGCCTTCAGGATCTTCATCGCCATCGCCTTGTTCTTGTGCTGCGAGCGCTCGTTCTGGCAGGCGACCACGATGCCCGACGGCAGGTGCGTCAGGCGCACCGCCGAGTCGGTCTTGTTCACGTGTTGCCCGCCGGCCCCCGACGACCGGTACGTGTCGATGCGGAGGTCCTCGTCCCGCACCTCGATCTCGATCTCGTCCTCGATGTCGGGGACCACGAGCACGGACGCGAACGACGTCTGGCGGCGCGCGTTGGCGTCGAACGGCGAGATGCGCACCAGGCGATGGACGCCGCTCTCGGCCTTGGCGTAGCCGAAGGCGTACGGGCCCGCGACGGTGAACGTGGCGCTCTTGATGCCCGCGCCCTCGCCGGGCTGATGCTCGAGCAGCTCGGTCTTGAAGCCACGCCGCTCGCACCAGCGCAGATACATCCGCAGCAACATCTCGGCCCAGTCCTGCGCCTCGAGCCCGCCGGCGCCGGGATGGATCTCGACGATCGCGTTGCCGGCATCGTGCTCGCCGCCCAGGAGCTGCTGCAGCTCGAGCTGATCGAGCGTGCTCGTGACGGCGCCGACCTTCGCCTGCAGCTCGGCCAGCGCCTCGGCGTCGCCCTCCTCGGCGAGCTCGAGGAATATCTGCGCCTCGTCGACCCCTTCCCGCTGCGCCTTCCACCCGTTGATGGTCGCGCCGACGCGGGCGTTCTCGCGCGTCACCTCCTGCGCGCGCTTGGGATCGTTCCAGAGATCCGGACGCGCCGCCTGCTCGGTCAGCTCCTCGGCGCGCTTCTGCAAGCCCGGGAGGTCAAAGATGCCTCCCGAGCTCGGCGACGCGCGCGTCGAGCCCCCGCACCCGCTCGCGCAGCTCGGCCAGCAACGTCGCGGGATCGGCCACCTTCGTCGGCTCCATGACCCGCGGAATCTAGCCGACGGCCCGGGGCACTGCGAGCGGGCCGGCTCAGCGCCAGTCGTCGATCGCGAACACGTCGGGCCGGCTGTAGGCGGGCTCGTTCGGGCGGTGCATCGCGACGCCCTGGATGACCGTCCGGTAGCCCCGCGCGCGCATCCGGCGGTACGCCGCCTCGCGCGCGAGATTCGTGCCGCCCATGACCGTGCCGGCGCCGCACCCCGCGGCGAAGGCTTCGCATGCATCGAGGAGACGCTCGAAGTCGGCGCTCGCGTCCGGACCCGGGCGCACGGCGCCGAACTTGACGAAGCACTGGTCGCTGCCCGCCTCGGTGCCCGCCCCGACGTGACAGACGGCGAAGGCGGCGAGGCGACCGCCGTCCTCCACCAGCACGGTGTCGCCGAAGCCGTGCGTCGCGACGGCGCGGATCTCGTCGGTGAGGTCCAGCCCATCGTAGAGGGCGTTCGTGATCTCGCGGCAGCGCGCGAGCGCCGCGGCGGGCGCGCCTTGGGAGAAGCGTGACCAGCGTGCAGTCGCCGCCGGCGGCGCGGTGATCGCCTTCGACATGATCGCGGTCAGGAACCTCGGGTAGAACCCGTAGCTTCCGTAGAGCCCCACGTGCTTCGCGCTCTCGGCGAAGGTGAAGAGACCGGCGTGCCGTATCCCCCACCGCTCGAACAGGGCCATCACCGGATCGAGGAGCCGGCGTCCCACGCCGCCGTTCCACAGATCCGGGCGCACCGATAGCGGCCCGAAGAAGCCAAAGCTGCCCCAGCGCACCGCGAAGTTGGAGCCGACGAGCTCCCCGCCGCGCGTCGCGACGAAGCCGGCGCCGGGATTCGCGAGGAAGCGCGCGCGCACGAACGACGAGTCGCCGCCGAACGCGAGCGGATCGGGAAGGCGAAGGAACGTCCCGAAGGCGAGCCGGAAGATGCGGTCGGCCTCCGGAAGATCGCGTTCCTCGATCGTGCGGACCTGGACGTCGCTCATCGCACCGTCGCGCCGCCGTCGACGGGCAGGATCTGACCGTTCACGTAGGCGGCGTCGTCGGAGAGAAGGAAGCACGCGACGTCGCCGATCTCGTGCGGCTCGGCGACGCGGCCGAGCGGAATCGCGCGCTGCATGCGCTGCTTCATCTCGGGCTGGTGGTAGACGCCGCCCGTCATCGGGGTGTCGGTGGCCCCCGGACAGATGCAGTTCGTGCGCACGCCCTGCCCCGCGTACTGCTCGGCGAGGAGACGCGTCAGCGCCACGACACCGCCCTTCGACGCCGTGTAGCCGCTCCCGAAGCCGTGGCCGCGCACCCCGGCGGTCGACGCCACGGTCACGATGGCGCCGCCGTGCGCCACCAGATGCGGGAGCGCGTACTTCACGACCAGGAACGTCCCCACGAGGTTCACGCGCAGCGTGCGCTCGAAGGTCGCGAGCTCGACGCCGGCGAGCGGTTGCATGTCGCCGGGATCGAAGATGCCGGCGCTCGTGACGACGCCGCGGAGCGCGCCGAGGGACGCGACCGCGCCGTCGACCGCCGCCCGCACGGCCGCCTCGTCGCCGACCTCGACCCGGAAGGCCGCGAGGCGGCCGCCCTGCCCTGCGAGCTTCGCTCGCAGGGCTTCCAGCCGGTCCGCATCGCGGTCGACCAGCGCTACCGCCGCGCCCTCCTCGATCAGCCGAACGCAGACGGCCTCGCCGATCCCGCTCGCCGCCCCGGTGACCAGCACGTGGCGCCCTCTCAATCCCTTCATGCCGCTCACATCGCCGAGGCTCGACGACGGGTCAAGGACGTTGCGCGGCCGCGGCCACGTGCGCTAGGCGATCGGGGTGACACGCACGCCGGTGCGCACCGCCGCAGCCACGATCCTGCTGGCCGCCGCGGCCGCCCATGCGCTGGTCGCCGGTGGCGGCCCCGCGGCGACCGACTGCCTGGCGGTCTGGGACGGCATGACGGCGACGAAGGGTGCGACCGCCGTCGCGTGCCGCGACGGCGATCCCGCCTGCGACGCCGACGGGCAGCAGGACGGCGCCTGCACCTTCGGGGTCGACGTGTGCGTGCTGTCGGCCGACGTCGGCGGGTGCTCGGCGACGGACGTCACGTCGCTCACCGTCTCGCGCGTGCTCGCGCAGACCGGGAAGCTCGTGACGCAGGCCCTGACGCCCCCGGTGACACCGGCGTCGGAGGCTGCGTGCGGCTCCGCCGCGATCGTCCGGCTGCCGCTCCGCGGGAAGTCGCACTCGAGGCCATCCAAGCGACTCGCACTGCGCATGCGGGCGAAGGGCACCGCCGGCGGCCAGACGGCTCGCGACTCCGATCGGCTGACGCTCCAGTGCCTGCCGAACGAGGGGCAGGGTGAATGCCCGCCCAATCCCGCCGGTGGTCCGCGCGAGCTGCGCCTCGTCGCTGCGGACGCCGGGACCGATCTCGACAACGGCTGGACGGGCGTGGCGCACAACTTCCCGATCGTCGGCGGCTCCACGCTGCGCGCGTGCCTCTCGGGATGCGACCCGAGCACCACGTCCACCTGCACCGTCTCGAGCGAGACGGGGCGCGGGACGATCAACCCCGCCTTCGGACCGCCGCTGCCGCTCTTCGTGCTCGGCGCCGCCACCTGCCTCGTCAACGAGTACGACGGCTCGATCACCGGCACGGCCGATCTCGCGACCGGCGCCGTCGACCTGACGCTCGCGCTCGGCAGCGCCGTATGGTTCGCGCCGCCCGGCGTGGTCTGCCCGCAGTGCTCGGGGAATGCCCGCGGCGACACCGGCGTGTGTACCGCCGGGCCCGACAAGGGACGCGCGTGCCGGGTCGAGGGCACGGTGCTGGTGAGCGACGCGAACCAGGTCTTCAAGCTCTCGAGCAGCTGCCGCCCCGACGGTACGTTCCTCGCGCGGCTGCAGATCCCGCTCCACGTGACGACGAGCAGCCGCGCGCTCGAAGGCGCGCTCCCGTGCGCCGGGCAGCTCGCGAGCAACGGCTGTCCGGGCGCCGGCACGTGCGGCGCGCCGTGCACCGGCGACGCGTGCGTGTCGCAGGTCCCCGATCCGGTCGACCCGGCGACGGCCCGCTGCCTCGACCGCAAGGGCGGTCTCTCGCAGACGTGCTGCGCGGCGACGACGAGCCTGCCCTGCTTCCCGTCCGATCGGATCGAGCGGACCGGCAAGGCGACGACGCCCGTGCCCCCGTGGCCGGACGCCGCCTATCCGAAGACCGCCGAGCCGGTCCTCGTCGACGTCTTCTGCGAGCCGGCGACGCAGCAGAATCTCCTGGACACGGTCACGACGGGCCTGCCCGGCGCATCGGCGCTCATCCTGCCGGTGCACGCGTGCTACCACGACACCGAGAGCTGTCCGTGATCCGCGGCGGGATCGTGTGCGCCACGATCCTCGCGGCGGCGCTGCCCGCGGCGGCCACCCAGCGCTTCGGCGCGGTCCAGCTCTCGGGCAACCTCCAGACGCAGAACCTGGTCCGCACGCCCGACGCGTCGACGTACCAGTTCATCCAGCAGCGCAACACCGCGCGCCTGCGGCTCCAGTACGATTGGCTCGACCACGGGCGCTTCCTCTCGAGCTACGACGTCCCGTTCATCGAGCGCTCGCAGGTCCTCGTCCAGTGGCGGGGCGTCTACGACAGCGTCTACGACACGACGCCCGGATTCGCGCCGCGCGAGGACATCCACGGCCGCGCCTACAGCGGGCGCCGGCTGCCCGGCGCGCTGCGCGCGGCCGGCTTCAGCGATCGCCAGCTCACGCTGGACGGCCTCACGCGCGGCGAGCGCGATGCCTTCCGCTTCGACGACGAGCTGCGCGAGGCGTGGATCGAGGTGCGGCTGCGCGGCCTGCCACTCACGGTGCGCGCCGGAAAGCAGCAGCTCGTGTGGGGCGAGAGCGACAACTTCCGCCTGCTCGACCGCGTGAATCCTCTGGACCTCACCTGGCATCTACAGCAGGAGATCCCGCCCCCCGCGTTCGGATGGGACGAGCTGCGCCAGCCGCTCTGGATGATCCACTTCCTCTACGACCTGGATCAGATCGGACCGCTCTCGCAGGCGTTCCTCGAATGGTACTGGAATCCCGGCGACTGGCAGCCGGCGAAGCAGGCCTACCTCCCCCGCCCGTGGGGCCTGCCGTTCCTCAACCCGCTCACGAACCCGCTCGACGGCGCGATGGTGAGCGGCTTCTGCGACGGTGCGCCGACCAAGATCCACGGCGGGCCGAACGACGGCAGCGGGAAGTGCACGAGCCTCATCGGCGGCACGAAGCTCTTCGGGCAAGGCGACTGGTCGCGCAATCCCGCCGAGAACAGCCAGGTCGGCGTGCGCCTGCATGCGGTCACGCCGGCCAGCGTCGAGCTGGCGCTCGTCTACTTCTACCAGCGCTGGGCGGGCGACGACGGCACGAACTCGGCGCCGCTCGCGGGCGTGCCGCGCACGTTCAACCCGCAGCGCGATCTCGAGCTCACGCGCGGCTACCTCGCCCGGGGCATCTTCCCCGCCAAAGCCATCTCGCCGTACGTGCACACGATCGGCCTGTCGGCGAACTATGCCGAGGAGACCTGGACGCAGACCGTCTACCGCCTCGAGACGGTCTACGACATGGGCATCCCGTTCTTCGACGTCTCGCGCGTGACGCTGATCGACGTGCCGGCGCTGCCCGGCGTCACCAAGAAGGACATGTGGAAGGGCATGATCGGCTTCGATCGCCCGACCTGGATCAGGCCGCTCAACCGCGTGAGCACGTTCCTCGTGACGGGCCAGTTCTTCTGGCACCATCTTCTCGACAACCCGAGCTGCCGCGCCCAGGACATCGCGATCCTCCCGGCGCAGCAGCGACGGCGCGCGGGGTCGTGCCTCGTGGGCGGGCTCGATCTGCCCTCGCGCGAGCGGCCGCCCAATGTCGCCTTCCGCGACAAGATCCGCGGCTGGGAGGCGCTCGCGTCGCTCGCCGTCACCGGCTTCTTCCGCGGCGGCAGCGTCGTGCCGACGCTCGGGCTGGTGGTCGACCCGGTGAACCAGTTCGGCATGGAGCCGTTCTGGTCGGTCGACTGGTTCGTGCGCAACGACCTGGTCGTGAACCTGGCGCAGCGCTACTTCGTCACGCCGCGCGGTCACTCGACGCCCATCTTCGAAACCTGGGGCCTGGCCGGATTCAACGCCGGACGCTCGGAGACGAGCCTCCGCATGACGCTGCAGTTCTGACGCGATGGCCGACGACCCGCCTCGCCTGCGCATCGTTCCCCGGCCGAGCGGCCCCCCGCCCCCGCCCGCCCGCACCGGTCCGCCGCCGCTCGTCGCGCGCCGCCGCGCCACGATCGTCGTTGCCGAGCTGCCGGCGACGCCGGGCGCCGTGCTCGAGGAGGCCGCCGCGCACACGCTCGCCGCGCTCGACGACCTCGCGACGATCGTCGCCGGACACGGCGGGCGGGTCGTCGACCGCGTGGACGCGATGCTCGTCGCGGCGTTCGGCGCCCCGGCGGCGATCGAGCGCGCCGCCCACCAGGCGGTGACGGCCGCAGCGGCGATGCGCGCCGTGCCCGGGATCCGCGTCGGCGTCGAGTCGGGCGTCGTCCTCGTGGGAGATCCCGACGAGGCGAGCGGTCCGGGAGCGCCCGTCACGAGCGACGCGGTCGGCATCGCGCGGCGCCTGAAGGACGCCGCGGCGCCGGGTCGCGTGCTGGTCGGCACCCGAGCGCACGACGAGGTGGCGGAGGCCTTCCGCTTCGAGCCCGCCGCCGACGTGCGCGGCCCGGAGGACACGGTGCTCGCCGCCTGGGCGCTCGCCGCGCCCACCCCTCGCACCGGCCGCCCGACCGAGGCGCCGTTCGTCGGCCGGGCGCGCGAGCTGGAGGTGCTCCGCGCCTGCGTCCGAGGACTGCCGGAGGACGGCGGCGGGTGGGTCGACGTCGTCGGCGACGCCGGCATCGGCAAGTCGCGGCTCGTCCGCGAGATGGCGGCGGCGTGCGAGCGGGAGGGCACGCGCGTCCTCGAGGGGCGATGCACGGCGGTCGGGCGCCGTACCGGCTTCCTCCCGTTCGTCGAGCTGCTCCGGCGCTGGGCCGGCATCGACGAGCGGGACACGGACGAGCACGCCGTCGCGTCGCTCGCGCGCGCCCTCGAGCCGGTCGCAAGGAGCGAGACGGCGGCGCTGCTTCCGTTCCTCGCCACGCTGATGGGCCTGCCGCTCCCCTCCGCCGCACCAGCGCCGGAAGACGATGCCCTCGGGCGCATCGTGGCGCGCAGCCTGCGACGGTTCTTCGAGCTGCTCGCGTGGCAGGCTCCGACGGTCGTCGTGCTGGAAGACGTGCACTGGGCCGACGGCTCGTCGATCGAGCTGCTCGCGAGCGTCGTCGGGCTGGCGCGCGCCCTGCCCCTTCTGTTCGTCTGCACGCGGCGCCCGGAGCCCGACGAGACGACGCACCCTCTGCCACCGGCGCGCCGGCGGATCCCGCTCCAGGCGCTGGACCCACCCGATGCCGACCGCCTCGTTCGCAGCCTCCTCGGTACGCAGGTCGCGACCACGGTCGCCGCCCGGGTCGTGTCGCGCACCGGCGGCAACCCGTTCTTCATCGAGCAGGTCACCCGCGGGCTCGATCGCGCCGATGCGAGCGCCATCCCCGAGACGGTCGAGCAGCTGCTGCTGGCCCGTGCCGAGACGCTCGCGCCCGCGGCGCGTCGTGCGCTCGAGGTCGCCGCGGTGATCGGACCGACGGTCGAGCAGCGAATCCTGCTCCGCGTCCTCGGCGCCGGGGTCGACGGCGACGCGGTGATCGGCGAGCTCGTAGCACGCGGCTTTCTGCGTCCGACCACGCGCGACGGCGACCCGGGCTACGCCTTCCCCCACGCGCTCGCGCAGGAGGCCGTCTATGCCGCGATCCTGCGCGCACGCCGGATCGCCCTCCATGCCGAGGTGGCCGACGCGATCGTCGCCTCGAGCGGCGATCGGCTCGCCGAGCGCTACGGGATGCTCGCCTACCACTATGGCCGGGCCGAGCGCGTCGCCGAGGCCGAGCAGTATCTCGTCGCCGCCGGCGAGCAGGCGATCCACACGGCGGCCTCCGACGCGGCGCTCTACTACTTCGAGGAGGCGATGCGCCTCTACCTCCTGCGTCACGGCGAGGGCGGCGATCCGGCTCGCAAAGCGGCGCTCCTCACGCGCGTGGGCCATGCCCTCTTCGGCCGCGGCCGACTCCTCGAGGCCAGCGAGACGTTCAACCGGGCGCTCGAATGTCTGGGCGAGCACGTGTCGCGCGGGCGCGCGCGAACGCTTCTGCGTCTGCCGGGGACCGCCGCGGTGGTGCTCTGGCAGCTCTTCTCGCCGCTGCGTCGCGCGAGCGGCCGCCCCGCTTCGGCGCACGACCGCGAGGTCTTCGACCTCATGTTCCATCGGCAGGAGGCGCAGATCACGGCCGATCCGCAGCGCCTCGTCGTCGACTGTCTGGAGAACCTGCGGCGCTTCGGCACCGTCGATCCGTCGACGGTGCCGCGGGCCGGGGGCCTCTACGCCGGCGCGGGCGGCCTGTTCGGATACGGCGGCATCTCGTTCGCGATCGGCCAGCGGCTGCTCACGCGCGCCGCGGCCTTCGTGGACCACGCCGACCCGCGCGAGCTCCTGCGCGTGGAGGCGACGCAGTACATCCACCACGTGCTCGCGGGGGATTGGCACCTCGCGCGCGAGGTCGACGACGCGCTCGTCGCCGAGAACGTGCGGCTCGGGCGCCTGTGGGAGGCCACGACGTACCTCGGCGTGCTCACCGAGCGGCGCATCCACGAGGGCCGCTTCGCGGACGGCGAGGCGGGCATCGCGCGCCTCGCCGCGATCGAGCGGGACTTCGACTTCGAGCTCGCGAAGTCGAACCGCCAGGCCATGACCGCGCTCCTGCACCTGGAGCGCGGGCGGCTCGTGGCCGCGCTCGACGCGGCGTCGGCCTATCTCGCGGACCATCGCGACGACCTGCTCAACATCTATGCGCTCGGCATCCTGGCGAAGATCCGGGTCGAATCGGGGGACGTCGCGGCGGCGGCGACGGACGTCGCGCGCGCGGGCGAGATCGTTCGCCGCGTCGCCGTCGTGCCCCCGTTCCACCGCAGCCGCTACGCGCGGTCGCGGCTGCTGCTCGGCGTGGCCCGACACGCGCACGATCGCGGTGCCGAGCGGGCGGCCCTGCGCGCGGCGCGCTGGGTGGCGTGGAGCAGGCCCGAGGCCCTGCGACTGGCGGGCGCGTCGTCGTGGCTCGGCGGCCGGCGGCGCCGCGCGGTCGTGCTCTGGGAGCGCGGCATCCGCGAGGCGACACGCCTGGGGCTGCGTCCCGAGCTCGCGCGACTCTATCGCGAAGCGGGCACGCTCCTCGCCGAAGCGAACGGGTCGCCGCTTCGCGTCGGCGGCGACGACGCGCGCGCGTGCCTCGCCCACGCCGTCGCGCTCTTCGGCGAGCTCGGCGTCGAGCCGGCCGACGTCAGTCGTTGAGCGAGGCCAGGAGCTCCTGCGCCTCGGCCTGCTCGCGGACCGCCCCGGCCTTCTTGGCGAGGGCGAGCGCCTCGTAGGCCTTCGCCCGGGCCTCCGGCGCGCCGTCGTCGGCCAGTGCCCGCGCGAGGTAGAGGCGGGCGGCGACGTGATCGGGCTTGATCTCGACCGCCAGGAACAGGAGCCGCTCGCCCTTTTCCTTGTCGCCCCCGAGCGGTCCCGGAAGCCGGCGCAGCAGCTCGCCTCTCGAGACCAGGATGTCGGGATCGCGCGGCGCCAGCTCGTACGCGCGATCGATCTCGGCCTGCATCCGTCGCAGGCGTCCGAGGATCCGCCAGCTGAGGCCGGCCATGTCGCACTGCTTGGCGAGGTTGCAGAAGAGCGCGAAGTGCGCGCGCGGGTCCTCGTCATCGGCCGCGATTGCCGCCTCGCCCATCTCGACGCCCTTGTCGAGGAAATCGATCTTCTTCTGCTTGTCGGCGGGCATCCGGTCGACCTCGTTGCACACCTTCAAGGCGTCCTTCGCCCTGGCGGTCGAAGCGTCGTTCGCCCGGGCGATCGGGGCAAGCCACCCCACGGTGCCCGCCAGCAGTGCGCTCATGAGAAGAAGGCGCATCTCCGGTCCAATCCAGTACTCCCCTGGCTCCGACTCCGTCAAGACGGTTTTCTTGCCGCCGTCGTCACGAGGCCGAGCACGGTCACGATGGCACAGAGCCATACGAAGACGTCGCCGAAGCGAGTGTAGAACGTGCGCGTGCCGGTCCAGCGGATGTCGTCGACGTGCCAGAGCATCTCGTAGAGCGGCCCCTGCCATCGGATGCGCCCGTCGGGGTCGATGATCGCGCTGATCCCGGTGTTGGCCGCGCGCACCAGGGGCACGCGGTTCTCGATCGCCCGAAAGCTCGCCTGGACGAGGTGTTGATAGGGCGCCGACGTCCGCCCGTACCATGCGTCGTTCGTGATGTTGACGAGGAAGTCGGCGCCCCCGTCGACGAACCGGCGCGTGAGCGCCGGGAAGACGCCCTCGTAGCAGATGAGGACGCCGAACTTCCCCTCCGGGACGCGAAAGACCGTGGCGTTCTCGCCCGCGCCGATCGTGCCGACCGCCGTCACGATCTGTTTCACGAAGAAGAGGAGCCGCGCCAACGGCACGTATTCGCCGAACGGCACGAGCTGGATCTTGTCGTAGTAGCCCGCCTCCTCGCCGCTCGGTGCGACGAGGTACGCGCGGTTGCGCTGCTGCATGCGGCCGGTCCCGGTCTGCTCGTAGGCGGGCGTGCCGATCAAGAGCGGCGTCCGGGTCCGGCGCGCGAGCCCGAGCACGCCCTCGCGCAGGTCGCTCGGGTTCTGGAAGAAGAAGGGTGCCGCCGTCTCGGGCCACACGACGAGCCGCGCCCCGTCGCGGGTGGCGTCGAGCGTCAGCACTTCGTAGCGCGCCATGGTCTCGTCCTGGAATGCCGGATCCCACTTCTGGTCCTGCTCGACGTTGCCCTGCGCGAGCCCGACGCGCAGGGTTCCGGTGATCGGCTCGCGCGCGAGCGTGCCGATGCGCCAGTGGCCGAGCGCCGGCAGCACGACGAGCAGGACCGTCACCGTGAGGAGCGCCGGGAGCTGCCGTCGCACGCTCGTCCCACGCTCGCGCAGCACGTTCGCGACCACGACGTTGAAGAGCACCAGCACCGCCGACACGCCGTAGACGCCGGTCAGCTCGGCGATCTGGACGAGGTCGTGGAAGCGATACTGCGAGTAGCCGAGCGCGCCCCAGGGAAAGCCGATGAAGAACCAGCCACGCATCCACTCGAGCGTCACCCAGAGCGCCGGCGCGAGCCACACCGCATCGCGCCCGCCCCGCTCGAAGAAGCGGATGCCCGCCGCGAACGCGCCGTGGTAGCACGCGAGCGCGCTCGCCATCAGCACCACGATCGCCATGGCGATCACGAGCGGCACGTTCGTGTAGTGCACGATCGTGTAGCCGACCCAATAGGTGGTGGCGAGGTAGAAGACGAACCCCGTGAGCCATCCCAGGCGGAACGCGCGCGCCGGCGTCTGCCCGCGGATCGCCTGCAGCAGCGGCACGAAGCCGATCCACGCGAGCGGCTCGACGTCGAAGGACGGGAACGCGGCCGCGAGCGCGAGACCCGAGACGATCGCGAGCGCGTTCCGCCACCGCAGCCCGGGCGGCGCGCCTTCGGCGACGGCGACCTGCGCCGCGCCGTTCGACCCGATCAGTACCGCAGGCCCGCTCATCCTGCGAGCGCACGCAGGAGTGCGCGCTCCTTGCGCTGCATGCGACGGGCCTCGCCGGCCGATCGCTCGTGATCGTAGCCCAGGAGGTGCAGGAGGCCGTGCACGAGCAGGCGATCGCCCTCGACCGCGAGCGAGTGGCCGAGGGCCGCCGCCTGGCGGCGGGCGGTGTCGACGGAGATGACGACGTCGCCGAGGAGTCCCTCGGGCGCGCGACCCGGCCCTTCGCCCTGCGCGAACGCGAGGACGTCGGTCGGGCGGTTCTTCCGCCGCCAGGTGCGATTGAGCTCGTGGATGACGGGATCGGAGACGAGCACCAGCGAGAGCTCCGCGTCGGCGAGCCCGAGCGCCCGCAGCAGGCGCCGGGCGCTGCGGCCGAGCCGCCGTGCGAGTGCCGGGACCCGGCGCCCGCGCATCGCGACGAGCACCGCCATCCCCTCAGCGCTCCGCGCGGTCGTAGGCGCCGATGATCTCCTGCACCAGCGGATGGCGCACGACGTCGCGCTCGGTGAAGGTGACGAAGCGAATCCCCTGGATGCCGCGCAGGAGGGCCTGCGCTTCCTTCAGCCCCGATTGCTTCCCGGCCGGCAGGTCGATCTGCGTCACGTCGCCGGTGATGATGGCCTTGGAGCCGTAGCCGAGCCGGGTGAGGAACATCTTCATCTGCTCGGTCGTCGTGTTCTGCGCCTCGTCGAGGATGACGAACGAGTCGTTGAGGGTGCGGCCGCGCATGAACGCGAGCGGCGCCACCTCGATCGTCCCGCGCTCGATCAGCTTCCGCGCCCGGTCGAAGTCGACCATGTCGTTGAGCGCGTCGTACAGCGGCCGGAGGTACGGGTTCACCTTCTCGGCGAGGTCGCCGGGCAGGAACCCGAGCCGCTCGCCGGCCTCGACTGCGGGCCGGCAGAGCACGATCCGGTTGAAGTTGTTCTTCATCAGCTCCGCGACGGCCATCGCCATGGCGAGGTAGGTCTTGCCCGTGCCCGCGGGTCCGATGCCGAACACGATGTCGAAGTTCCGGATCGCGTCGATGTACGCCTTCTGCGCGATGCTCTTCGGCGTGATCGTGTGGCGGCTGGCGGAGATGAAGACCGTGTCGAGGAAGATGTCGCGCAGGTTCGCGGTGTGGTCGCCCGACAGGATGCGGATCGCGTACTCGACGTCGGAGGCGTAGATCGGGTAGCCCTGCTCGATGAGCCCGTAGAGCTGCTCCAGCACCCGTGTCGCGAGCTCGGTCTCGACCCGATCGCCGTGGACGGCGAGCGTGCCGTCGCCGACGTCGATGCGCACGCCGACCTCGCGCTCGACGAGCCGCACGTGCTCGTCGTGCTGGCCGAGGAGCGCGCGGAAGTGCGTCGGGTTCGCGAAGCGAAGCGTCGGGGGAAGGGTCGCCGGCTCGGCCAACGATCAGCTCCCCGCTCCAACCAGCTCGTAGGCCGCGGCGAGCGCGGCGTCGAGCTTGGTGGGATCCTTGCCGCCGGCCTGCGCGAAGTCGGGCCGTCCACCACCACCGCCGCCGACCATGGGCGCCAGGCGCTTGATGATGTTGCCGGCGTGGTACGTGCCGACGAGATCCTTCGTGACGGTTGCGAGCAGCATCACCTTGTCGCCCTGCGCGCCGCCGAGCACGACGACGCCCGACTTGATGCGATCGCGCAGCTTGTCGGCCATGTCGCGCAGCCCCTTGTCGTCGAGCCCCTCGACCTTGGTCGCGAGCACGGTGATGCCGTTCACCTGCTTGGCGTCGGCCATGACGTCGCGGCTGGCGCCGCCGGCGAGCTTGCCCTGCAGCTCGGCGATGCGCTTTTCCAGCTCCCGGCTCTGCGCGAGGAGCTTCTCGAGCTTGGCCTTGGCGTCCTGCTCGCCGGCGCGCAGGAGGTGCGCGATCTCGCCGAGGAGCGCCTCATGCCGGCGGATCTCGCCCAGCGCGCCGGCCCCGGTCGCCGCCTCGATGCGCCGCACGCCGGCCGCGACGCCGCTCTCGCCGTCGAGCTTGAAGACGCCGATGTCGCCCGTGCGCTGCACGTGCGTCCCGCCGCAGAGCTCGGTCGAGAACTCGCCCATGCGCACGACGCGCACGCGATCGCCGTACTTGTCGCCGAAGAACGCGAGCGCGCCGGCGCGGATCGCGTCGTCGTACGACATCTCCTCCTGCGTCACCTCGACGTTGGCACGGATCTCCGCGTTCACCTCGTCCTCGATCGCCTGCAGCTCGTCGGGCGAGACGGGCTTGTGGTGGTTGAAGTCGAAGCGGAGCTTCTGCGGATCGACGAGCGAGCCGGCCTGCTTGACGTGCGGGCCGAGGCGCCGCCGCAGCACGCCGTGCACGAGGTGGGTCGCGGAGTGATTGAGGCGCGCCGCCTCGCGCCGGGCGGCGTCGATCGCGAGCCGCACGCGATCGCCGACGGCGATGGCGCCCTGCCGCACGACGCCTCGGTGCGCGACGACGGCGCCGGCGATCTTGTGCGTGTCCTGGACCTCGATCCGGGCGCCGGACGCGGTGGTGATCCAGCCCCGGTCGCCCACCTGGCCGCCGGACTCGGCGTAGAAGGGCGTCTCCGCCGTGACGACGTCGACCTGGCTTCCCTCGCGCACCGGGCCGCGCGTCTGGACGCCGTCGGCGACGAGCGCCAGGACCTCGGACTCCGACTCCGTCACGCGATCGCCGACGAAACGGCTCGTGCGCTCGCCGAGCCCGGCGAGCTCCGGTCCGCCGCCCGCGTCGACGAACTTCTGCGCGCCGCGCGCCCGCTCGCGCTGCTCGTCCATCGCGCGCTCGAAGCCGTCCTTGTCGACCACGAGGCCCTCACCGGCGAGGATGTCCTCGGTGAGGTCGAGCGGGAAGCCGAACGTGTCGGAGAGCTTGAAGGCGACGGCGCCCGAGAGCGTCGTCGCGCCGCGCTTCCGCGTGGCCGCGATCTCGTCGGAGAGGAGCGCCAGACCGCGATCGAGCGTCTGCGCGAAGCGCTCTTCCTCGGTCCGCACGACTTCCTTCACGCGCGCACGCGCCTCGACGATCTCCGGAAAGGCGCCGCCCATCGCGTCGACCACTGCATCGACGACCTCCCACAGGAACGGCCGCTCCATGCCGAGGAGCTTGCCGTGGCGCGCCGCACGGCGCAGCAGGCGCCGCAGGACGTAGCCGCGCCCCTCGTTCGACGGCACGATACCCTCGCCGACCAGGAAGGTGACCGCGCGCGAGTGGTCGGCGATGACCCGCAGCGACACGTCGTCCTTCTCGTTCGCACGATACCGCTTCGCCGCCAGTCGCTCGGTGCGCTGGATGATCGTCTGGAAGAGGTCGATGTCGTAGTTGCTCGGGACGTTCTGGATGACGGCCGCGATGCGCTCGAAGCCCATTCCGGTGTCGACGTGCTTCGCCGGCAGCTCGGAAAGCGTACCCGACGCGTCCCGGTTGTTCTGGATGAAGACGAGGTTCCAGATCTCGATGTAGCGCGCGCAGTCGCCGTTCACCTGGCAGCGGTGCGGCTGGCCCTCGTGGTCGCACGCGTCGGGACCGCGGTCGATGTGGATCTCGGTGCACGGGCCGCATGGCCCCGTGTCCGCCATTTCCCAGAAGTTCTCCTTCTCGAAGCGGCTGATGCGATCGTGACCGATGTCCGTCACCTCGCGCCAGAGCGCGTCGGCCTCGTCGTCGGTCGTGTAGACGGTGGCGAAGAGCTTGTCCTTCGGGAGCTTCCAGACCTTGGTCAGCAGCTCCCACGCCCACCCGATCGCCTCGCGCTTGTAGTAGTCGCCGAACGACCAGTTGCCGAGCATCTCGAAGAGCGTGTGGTGATAGGTGTCGCGGCCCACCTGTTCGAGGTCGTTGTGCTTGCCGCTGATCCGCAGGCATTTCTGCGTGTCGGCCGCGCGAGTGTACGGGCGCGTCTCGCTGCCGAGGAAGACGTGCTTGAACTGCACCATGCCCGCGTTCGTGAACAAGAGGCTCGGGTCGTTCGCCGGCACGAGCGGTGCGCTCGGGACGATCGTGTGCCCGCGCAGACGGAAGAAGTCGAGGAAGCTCTGGCGGATCTGATCGCCGGTCACCGGGGTTAGATACCGGGTGGCCTCCGGAGCGGCAACCGCAACGCTCAGCCGGGCGCCATCGTTCGCAGGAGCTGCTCGGCGAGCTCGAACGGGGCGCCCGTCGGCAGGTTCATGAGCGCCGTGCCGACGCCGGCCGCGCGCCATTCCTTCAGCTTCGCGCGGCAGTGGTCGGCGGGCCCGCAGATCGCGATCGCGTCGATCAGGTCGTCGGCGACGGCCGCGGCGGCCTCCTTGCGCTTGCCGGCGTTGTAGAGGTCGCGCACCTCGTTCGCGTTGGCCTCCCAGCCGTAGCGGCAGAAGAGCGCGTGATAGTACGCGCCCATCCCGCCGATGTAGAACGACACGAGCGGCTTGATCATCGAGCGCGCCACGCCGGCGTCGTCGAACGGGATGATCGCCATGAAGGGCGCGATCTCGATCCTCGACGGATCCCGGCCGGCGGCGCGCGCGCCCTCGTCCATCATGGCGCGCCCGTCCGAGAGGTGCTTGTAGGGCCAGAACGTCGGCACCCAGCCGTCGGCCGCACCACCGACGACCTCGCGGATGGCCTTTTCCTGGAGCGAGGCGACGTAGATCGGCACGTCCGCGCGGCGCGGCGTCATCTCGAGCTTGAAGTGCCGCGCCTCGAAGAGCGTCGTCAGCTCGGGCTCGAGGCGCTGGCCCGCAAGGAGCGCGCGCACGATGCGGATCGTGTCCTTGAGGCGCGTCAGGGGCTTCCTGTACGGCACGCCGTGGAAGTTCTCGACCACGAGCTTTCCGCTCGTGCCGAGGCCAAGAATCGCCCGGCCCTCCGAGATCTCGTCGAGCGTCGCGATGCTCATGGCGAGGAGGCCCGGCGAGCGGCTGAACACGTTCGCGATCCCGGTGGCGAGCCGCAGCCGCTTGGTCCGGCAGGCGATCTCCGTGAGGAGCTGGAACTGCTCGTAGGCCCACGCCTCGGGAATCCAGATCGAGTGGTAGCCGAGATCGTCGGCGAGCTCGGCCGTGCGCAGCACGGTCTTGCGATCGTAGCTCTTCCAGAAGGGGACGATGCCGATTGCGTTCGCCATCGTCCGACAATCGGCGGGCGGCAGGCCGAAATCAAGCCGCCGATCCTGTCCGGGGCACCGCTTTCGTAGCCCCGGCCCCTCAGGATAGATGAGGCCCCTATGGCTACGCCGACCGGCCCCGCGCTGATGGAGCGCCTCGTCTCGCTCTGCAAGCGGCGCGGGTTCATCTTCCAGTCCTCCGAGATCTACGGCGGCATCAACGGCTTCTGGGACTACGGGCCGCTCGGCGTCGAGCTGAAGAACAACCTGCGCGACGTGTGGTGGGAGTCGATGGTGCGCAACCCGCCTCCCGGTCCCGACGGCGAGGAGCTGCAGATCGTCGGCCTCGACTGCTCGATCATCAGCCATCCGCGCGTCTGGGAGGCGTCGGGACACGTCGGCGGCTTCAACGATCCCATGCAGACCTGCCGCCACTGCAAGAAGCTCTTCCGCGCCGACCACGTGTGGGAGGGGCTCCTCGAGAGCGAGTGGGTGCGCGCGCTGCGCACGGAGTTCCCGGGCGTAACGCAGGACTTCCTGCGCCCGCGCCTGCCGGATTTGATCCGCTGGGCCGAGAGCAAGGGCAAGAAGCAGGCCAAGGGGCTGGCGCTCGTGCGCGCGCAGGCGGCCGTGAAGCCGCGCCTCGAGGCCGAGCTGGCGAGGACGCCGGAGCCGCGTCTGTCCGACTTCCTCACCTGGATCGGCACCGAGGCGGGCAAGCCCCTGCAGCTCCCCTGCCCCGAGTGCGGCGGCGATCTCACCGAGCCGCGCCAGTTCAACCTCATGTTCGAGACCTACGTCGGCGCGGTGCGCGACGACGACACCAAGGCCTACCTCCGACCCGAGACGGCGCAGGGCATGTTCTACAACTTCAAGAACGTGCTCGACTCGACGCGCGTGAAGATCCCGTTCGGCATCTGCCAGGTGGGTCGCTCGTTCCGCAACGAGGTCACGCCGCGCAACTTCATCTTCCGCTCGCGCGAATTCGAGCAGATGGAGCTCGAGTTCTTCGTCCACCCCAGCGAAGCGACCAAGTGGTATCAGTACTGGCGCGACACGCGCTACACGTGGTGGTGCAACCTCGGCCTCGCCGGCAGGAACCTCCGCCTGCGCGACCACGAGCAGGACGAGCTCGCGCACTACGCGAAGGAGTCCGGCGGGTGCTGCGACGTCGAGTACGCCTTCCCGTTCTCGGGCGAGAAGGGGTTCACCGAGCTCGAGGGCATCGCGTATCGCAGCGACTACGACCTCCGCCAGCACGCCAAGGTCTCGGGCGTGAGCCTCGACTACTTCGACCAGGAGAAGAACGAGCGCTACCTGCCGCACGTGATCGAGCCGGCCGCGGGCCTCACGCGCGGGCTCCTCGCCGTCCTC
Organism: Candidatus Eisenbacteria bacterium; assembly: GCA_035577985.1. Classification (NCBI taxonomy): domain Bacteria; phylum Candidatus Eiseniibacteriota; species Candidatus Eiseniibacteriota bacterium. The sequence goes on along the minus strand of DATJZY010000106.1, from coordinate 8,785 downwards.
TGCGAGGCCTACACGGTCGACGAGAGCCGGCCCTCGCCCGAGCTGATGCGCTTCCACCCGCGCCTCGCGCCGACCAAGTGCGGCGTCTTCCCGCTCGTCAACAAGGAGGGCATGCCGGAGATCGCCGAGAAGATCTACGCCGACGTCCGCAAGCAGGTCGGCCCGGCGCAGTACGACGCGAAGCAGTCGATCGGCAAGCGCTACGCGCGCATGGACGAAGCAGGTACGCCCTTCTGCGTCACCGTGGACGGGCAGACGGTCGACGAGCAGACCGTCACCGTGCGCGACCGCGACACGGGCAACCAGGTGCGGATCGGCTGCGACCAGGTCGTCGAGTACCTGAAGGAGCGCATCGGCTGAACGTACTCGCCATCGACCAGGGCACGTCGGCGACCAAGGCGCTCGTCGTCGGCCCCGATGGCCGCGTGCTCGGCACCGGCGAGCGCGCCGTACACCCACGCTGGCTTCCCGACGGCGGCGTGGAGCAGGATCCGGAGGAGCTGTGGAGCTCGGTCGTGGGCGCCGGCCGCCAGGCGCTCGCGAGCGTGCGCGAGGGGGTCGTGGCCGTCGGGCTCGCGAACCAGGGCGAGACCGTGCTCGCGTGGGATCGCGGCACGGGTCGTCCACTGTCGCAGGCGATCTCGTGGCAGGACCGGCGCGCCGCCGGCGTCTGCGATGCGCTCGCCGCCGAGGCGGACCGGCTGCACGAGATCACGGGCCTGCCGCTCGATCCCTACTTCGCCGCGCCCAAGATCCGATGGCTCCGCGAGCACGTGACCCGCGACGGCGCCTGCACGACGACCGACGCGTGGTTGCTCCACCGTCTGGTGGGCCGGTTCGTGACCGACGCCGCGACGGCCTCGCGCACGCTGCTGCTCGATCTCGGCGCCGGCCGCTGGTCGGCCGAGGCGTGTGACGCGTTCGACATCGACCCGGAGGCGCTGCCGGAGATCGTCGGCTGCACGAATCCGCTCGGTGACACGACGGCGTTCGGCGCGGGCCTGCCCGTCACCGCCGCGATCGTGGATCAGCAGGCGGCGCTCTTCGGCCAGGGCTGCCTCGCCAGCGGCGACGCCAAGTGCACCTACGGGACGGGCGCGTTCCTGCTCGCGAACATCGGCAACGAGCCGCGCCGCTCCGCGTCGGGTCTCGCGACCTCCATCGCCTGGCGGCGCGGCGAGGCGACGACGTACTGCCTGGACGGCCAGGCCTACACCGCGGGCGCCGCCGTCGCGTGGCTGCAGGAGCTGGGGCTCGTCACGACGCCCGAGGATCTCGACGCCGCCGGCGGCGCGGTTCCCGATGCGCGCGACGTCCACTTCGTGCCGGCGCTCGCCGGCCTCGCCGCGCCGTTCTGGAAGCCGCAGGCGCGCGGCGCGCTGGTCGGGCTCTCGCTCGCGACGTCGCGCGCGCACCTCGTCCGCGCGATGACGGACGGCATCGCCGCGCAGGTGGCGTGGCTCGCGCGATCGGTCGCCTACGACCTCGGCGGTCCGCTCACGCGCCTGCGCGTCGACGGCGGCCTCACGCGATCGCGTACGCTCCTCCAGACGCAGGCCGACCTCCTGCAGATGCCCGTCGACGTCTACCCGTCCCCCGACGCGACCGCGCTCGGCGTCGCGGCGCTCGCGTGCTTGGGTGCGGGGCTCGCTTCCTCGCCCGCCGACGCCGTCGGCACGTGGACGCCGGCGGCCACCTACGAGCCGCGCATCTCCGCCGACGCCGCGGAGGCTCGGCTCGCCGCCTGGCGTCGCGCGGTCGAAGCGACGATGGATCTCCGGCTCTGACCTACGACGTCGCCATCGTCGGCGCCGGCGTCGTCGGAGCGGCGATCGCGCGCGAGCTCGGGCAGTACGACCTCGCGTGCGTGCTGGTCGAGGCGGCCGACGACGTCGGCACGGGCACGAGCAAGGCGAATACCGCGATCCTGCACACGGGCTTCGACGCCACGCCCGGCACGCTCGAGGCCCGTCTCGTCCGCCGCGGGCACGCGCTCCTGCTCGAGCACGGCCCGCGCCTCGGCATCCCGATCGAGCGCGTGGGCGCCCTCCTGGTCGCGTGGACGGACGAGCAGGACGCCGCGCTCGCGGGCATCGCGGCGAAGGCGGCCGAGAACGGGTACGCCGCGACCCGCCGCGTGGAGCGGGACGAGCTGTACCGCCTCGAGCCGCACCTGGGCGCGGGCGCCGTCGCTGCCCTCGCCGTCCCCGACGAGCACATCATCTGCCCGTTCACGACGCCGCTGGCGCTGGCGACCGAGGCGGTCGCGAACGGCGTCGCGCTGCGACTCGGCGCGGCGGTCGAGCGCGTGGCGCAAGCGGACGGCGCCCACGTCCTCGAAACGTCGGCGGGCTCCGTCGTCGCGCGCTGGGTCGTGAACGCCGCCGGTCTCCACGCCGACACGATCGACCGCCTCTTCGGTCACGATCGTTTCACCGTGACGCCGCGGCGCGGAGAGCTGATCGTCTTCGACAAGCTCGCGCGGCCGCTCGTCCGCCACACGATCCTCCCGGTTCCGACGGCGACCACCAAGGGCGTGCTGGTCGCGCCCACCGTCTTCGGCAACGTCGTGCTGGGCCCGACGGCCGAGGACGTGCCCGATCGCGCAGCCACCGGGACGACGGCCGAGGGGCTCGCATCGCTCCTCGGGAAGGGCCGGCGCATCCTGCCGGAGCTCGTGCGCGAGGAGGTGACGGCGACGTACGTGGGCCTGCGCGCCGCGACCGAGCACACCGACTACCAGATCGCGTTCCATGCGGACCAGCGCTACGCGTGCGCCGGCGGCATCCGGTCGACCGGCCTCACGGCGTCGATGGCGATCGCAAAGCACGTGGCCCAGGGGCTGCGCGACGCCGGCCTCGTGCTTCGCCGGCGCGATGCGTTCCGCGAGATCCGCATGCCCAACATCGGCGAGGCGTTCCCGCGTCCGTACCAGGAGCCCGCGCGCGTCGCCGCGCATCCCGACTACGGCTGCATCGTGTGCCACTGCGAGCGGGTGACGCGCGGCGAGATCCTGGACGCCGCGCGGGCGCCGATCCCCGCCCGCACGCTCGACGGCCTGCGACGGCGCACGCGCGCGGCGTTCGGCCGCTGCCAGGGGTTCTACTGCCTGGCCGAGGTGACGCGGCTCCTCGCCGGCGCGACGGGCGAGACGCCGGCGAGGCTTCTGCGCACGCCATGACCACGATCGTCGTCGGCGGGGGCCCGGCAGGGCTGGCGGCCGCGATCGAGCTTCGCCGGCTCGGCGCGGGCCGCGTCGTCGTGCTCGAGCGCGAGGCCGAGCCCGGCGGCGTCCCGCGGCATTGCGATCACCTCGGCTTCGGTCTGCTGGATCTCCATCGCCTGCTCGGCGGCCCGCGCTACGCCGCGCGCTACGCGGCTCTCGCCGAGCGCGCCGGCGTGGAGATCCGCTCGCGGACGTCGGTCACCGACTGGGCGGCGCCCATGGAGGTCGGCACGACGAGCCCGCGCGGCGTCGAGACGATTTCAGCCGACGCGATCGTGCTCGCGACGGGCTGCCGTGAACGGCCACGGAGCGCTCGTCTCGTTCCGGGCACCCGGCCGGCGGGCGTCTTCACCACCGGTGCGCTGCAGCAGATCGTCCATCTGCAGCGCGAGCGCGTGGGCCGGCGTGCGGTCGTGGTGGGCGCCGAGCACGTGAGCTTCTCGGCGGTGCTGACGCTCGCCCAGGCCGGCGCGGAAGCGGTCGCCATGGTGACCGAGTACCCGGCGCACCAGACGTACGCGCCCCTCGCCTGGTTCGCGGCCGGCCGCCGCGGCGTTCCGATCCTCACCGGCGCGCGCGTGGCCGCGATCCGCGGTCGCGATCGCGTCGACGGCGTCGACCTGGCGGACGTCGCGACCGGGGCACGGCTCGCGATCGCGTGCGACACGGTCGTCTTCACGGGCGACTGGATTCCCGACCACGAGCTGGCGCGACGGGGAGCTCTCGCGATGGATGGCGCGAGCCGCGCGCCGCGCGTGGATCAGGCGGGACGCACGTCGGCACGCGGCGTCTTCGCGTGCGGGAACCTCGTCCACGCCGCCGAGACGGCGGACGTCGCGGCGCTCGGCGGCCGCGGCGTCGCACGCGGTGTCGCGACGTTCCTCCACACGGGATCGTGGCCCGCGCCGCCGGTGCACGTCACCTGCGTGCCGCCGGTGCGGTGGGTGGCGCCCGGCGCGATCGACCCCGGCGAGCCCTTGGACGTGTTTCGACTGCGGGTGGACGAGCCGTGCGCCAACGTCGATCTGGTCGTGGCCCAGGGGACGCGCGAGATCTGGCGGCGCCGCTATTCCGCCCTCGTTCCGAACCGATCGATCCGTGCCGAGGTCGGCGGGTCGCCGGCTCTGCGAGCGGAAGAAGCGCTCATCTTCCGCATCGAAGCACGCTCCTAGCTCTGACAAGCGCGCTCGACGAGGCTCGGCTCGTCCACCGGCGCATGCTGTCCGTCGAGCAGCACGTTCCCGCCGGCGTCGAAGCTGAGCGCGGCCGTCCGGAACACCGTGCCCGCGTCGTCGGAGAGCTCGAGGACGGGCGCGCCGGCCGCGTCGAGCTGCACGGCCCACGATCCGTTGCGGACCTGGGTGGTGAGCACCACCTGCCGCCCGGTACCACAGAGCCCGATCTTCACGCGGGTCGGAAGGTTCGGGAGCCCCGAGGGCTCGGTGAAGACGAACGCGGTGTCGCGCAGGGCGGCGGTGAACTGCTCCTCGAGGCTCGGGGGCGACGGGGCCACCGGAGCGGGCTCGCACACGCCGCGCCCGTCGCGTACGACCGTCTCGACGTCATCGAGGGCGATCTCGCCGGCGCGGCTCGTGCCGACGCCGACCGACCGCGGCGAGCCGCTGGCGTCGGCGAGCTCGATCGTGACGTCGCGGCCGTCGGCGCGCAGCGTCCAGGTGCCACTCGCGCTGAAGGAGTCGGGAACGCCCGCGTCGTCGATCTCGTCGGTCTCGGTGAACGTCCCGCCACTGCACAACGTCAGCTCGCGCTTCGTCGTCCGGCTGCCGTCCACGACGACGGTCGAGATGGTCCGGTCGGCGAGCTTGCGCGCGATCTCGATGAGGCGCTGCGCGGGATCCTCGCCTGCGACGACCGGCGCGCACGCGCCGCCATCACCCGAGATGAACGCCGGTAGCCCATCGACGACGAGGTCTCCGCTCTCGGCGCGTTCGACCGGCAGCTGCGCCGACGTCGATCCGTCGCCGTCGAGGTCGAGCACGAGACGTCCGTCCAAGATGCGGACGGTCCACTTCCCGGCGACGTCGGGTGCTTGGGAGCCGTCGGGCAGAAGCTCTCGCAACTTGAAATCGCCGGTGGCGCAGAGGGTGATGTCCCGCGACGTCTTTTCGTCTTCGTCCGGCACGACGACGAGGCGATCGGCCAGCTCCCGTAGCAGCTCGGCGCTGGTCGCGCACGCGATCGCGGGCGTCGTCTGCTTGCAGGCTCCGATGAGCGGCTTCCGGCACCTCTTGAGAGCGCGCTTGGCGAGGCCCGCGCACTGCTCGGCGATCCGTGGGGCGCAGACCGACCGGCAGACCGCGCCGGGGGTCGCCGCACGGGCGTACCCGCCGGTCGATAGAATCGCCGCGCCGAAGATGAGAGCCGTCGTGAGCCGTCGCATCGCAGATCCCTCCCGTGGAAAGTGTCCGCGGGCTCTACGCGCGACCCAGAGGAGCGGATGCGGAGCCCGCTATCCGCCCAGGACCCGGTCGCGGAGGGCCGGGAGGACGGTCTCGACGCGGTCCTCGAGCTTCCAGTCGGCCACGTCGTCGTACGGCGTTTCCGACGCCGTGAGGATCGCCGTGCGCGCTCCCGACCCCCGGGCGATGGGGAGCATCTGGTTCACGGGCCCGACCACGAGCGAGCTCCCGGCGGCGACCAGGAGGTCGCACGCCGCCGCCGCGCGCATGGCGCGATCCAGGTCTTCGGCGACGAGCGCCTGGCCGAACGAGATCGTGGCGGGCTTCCACGCTCCGCCGCACTCGCATCGCGGAACCGCGGTGCCCGCCTCCCAGAGCCGCTGTGCGACCGCGCGCTCGGCGCGCCGCCGGCACGACAGGCATTCGACGACCGAGTCGGTGCCGTGGACGTTGACGAGCCGATCGGCCGGAAATCCGCTCCGCTCGTGGAGCCCGTCGACGTTCTGCGTGACGAGGAGATCGATCCGCCGGGCGCGGCCGAGATCGGCGAGTGCGGTGTGCGCAGGATTCGGCTGCGCGGCGCTCACGACCTCCCACGTCTCGCCCTTGTACCGCCAGTAGCGCTCGCGGTCGGCTTCGGACGCGAGGAACTCCTGGATCGTCACCGGCCGGTACCGGGACCACCGTCCACCCGGCGAGCGGAAGTCGGGAATGCCGGATGCCGTCGAGAGGCCCGCGCCGGTGAGCACGACGACGGAGCGGCATTCGCGCCACGCGGCGGCGAGACGGGCGACGGGGGTCACGGTGGACACCCCATGCCGTCAGGAGACCCGCCGCACAAGCGTCGTCGCCCGTCGAAACGTCATCGTCCCTTCACCATTCGCGGCTGGCGGCGGGACCCTTCGAGTGGGATGGCCGCGTGGGAGGTTAGGTGGTGTGACCGCCCACCGTGTGCTCGCCGCCGTCGCGCTCGCCGCCGCCGTCACGTTCGCGGCGGACGGGTGGGCCACGCTCTGCGGGGACAGCAACGCGAACGGGGCAGTCGACGTCGGCGATGCGTCGCAGCTCCTCCAGTACGTCGCGGGGCTCGTATCGGGCGACGGCTTCTGTGGCGGGGCCGGACCTGCGGACTGCCTCGACCTCAACCGCGACGCCACGGTCGACGTCGCCGATCTCGTCCTGCTCCTGAACGTCGTGGCAGGAAATGCGGTGCTCTTCGAGTGCACCGGCCGCGGTCCCGTCGTCGCGTGCGGCACGAGCCTTCGCAGCGCATGCTCGCCGACCGATCCGCTCTGCAAGGTACCGTCGGCGAATCTCACGCTACCGGCCGGCTGCGACACGTTCATCGACGGCTTGGTCTTGGTTCCGGCCGGTGTCGTACTCACGATCGAGCCGGGCGCGATCGTGAAGGGCCGCAAGCAGTCTACCAACCTCACGCCGACCGTCCTCGTGTTCCTGCAGGACGCCAAGCTGAACGCCGCCGGGACGCCCGCGGCGCCCATCGTGCTCACGAGCGACCAACCCGTGGGCAGCCGGAACGTCGGCGACTGGGGAGGAATCGTCCTCAACGGTCGCGCGCCGACGAACTGCCCGGGCCCGGGCGGTCTCTGCTTCGCCGAGGGGCTGACGGGTGTCCACTTCGGCGGAACCCTGCCGGGCGACTCGAGCGGAATTGTCACCTACGTGCGCATCGAGTACGCGGGCGTCGAGGTGGCACCGGACAACGTGCTCGACGCCTTCATGCTGAATGCCGTCGGCCGCGGCACCATCCTCCACCATGTGCAGACGAACGTCGCGTTCGAGGACTGCTTCGAATGGTTCGGCGGGACGGTGGACGCGAACCACCTGGTCGCGTCGGGCTGCGGCGACGACATGTTCGATTGGCAGCTCGCCTACACCGGCGCGGTGCAGTATGCGCTCGGCATCCAGGACGTCACCGGCCCGGGCTTCTCGGGCTCGTCGAACGGGCTCGAGGCCGACAACAACGAGAACGGGTTCGACCTCTTGCCCCGCTCCGACCCGCGCTTCTGCAACGTGACGGTGGTCGGCACGAAATCGCAGGGCGGGGTCGCGGGTCAGAACGGGCGGCGCGGCGCCCTGCTCCGCCGCGGGACCGCCGGCACGATCAGCAACGCAATCATGACGGACTTCACGGAGACGGGGGTTCGCGTAGCCGACGCCGCGACCGCCGTCCATGCGTGCGCCGACGACACGACGCTGCAGACGACCCCGCCGCTGCTGTCGCTGCGCAACACGATCCTCTTCGACAACGGCAACGTGCTCCAGATGAGCGGCACGTGGACGACTCCATGCACCCCCGCCGAATGGCTCGCGATGCTGGCGGCGGCGAATCACGTGCTGCCGGCGAACGTGACCGACGTCGGGCCCGACCCCGGGGTCCTGCGCGCACCGTATCCATACGCGAACCCCCGCACCACGCAGTACGTCCCGCAGGCAGGCGGACCCGCGGACGGCGATGCGACCACCGGCTGCGGCGCGGTCGCACCGGGACACGTGGACGATGTGCGATATCTCGGGGCGTTCCGCCCGGGCGTGACCGGGCCTGGCGACGCCGGGAACTGGCTCGACACGCCGGGCGACTGGATCAGCTTCGCCGCGCACTGAGCGACGTCACAATCTCGTCACACAAGCCGTGTAGGTAGTCCCACGCCACCGATGGAGGTCTGGATCGTGTTGGCGGCGGCGGGGCTCGCCTGCCTGCCGCTGCTGCGAGGAACGCGACGGGTGATCCTGGCGTCGGTCGTGATCGCGATCACGGCGCTCTCGGCCGTCGCGCTCCGGGGTCGCGAGCGCGCCCGCGAGGACACGGCGGCGGTGCGCGCCGATCGTCTCCCGCGTCCGATCGGCGAGAAGGGCTACGTCTCCTCGGACGCGTGTCGCGCGTGCCACCCCGAGCAGTACGCCACGTGGCACCGGACCTACCACCGGACGATGACGCAGGCCGCGTCGCCCGAGACCATCGTCGCGCCGTTCGACGGCGTGCGTCTCGCCACGCACGGGCAGAGCTATCGCCTCGGGCAGACGGGCGACGGTTTCTGGGTGGACGTCGGCGAGGCTGGCGATCGTCGCGAGGTGGTGATGGTGACGGGCTCGCACAACCAGCAGCGCTACTGGCTGC
>DATJZY010000105.1 GCA_035577985.1 Candidatus Eisenbacteria bacterium | reverse complement strand
GGCCCGCGATGAACGTCGCGACGCTCACGCCCCGTCCCTACGCGCTCCGGGGACGCTGCGCGGCGAGGAACCGCCGTCCGTGCGGCGTCACCGAGACGACGCGGCCGACCTCCTCACGATGGCACGCGACGAAGCCTCGCTCGTTCGCCTCCTCCCACACCGGAAGGCGCGGACACGACGTGCGCCAGGCGTCCATGACCTCGGCGTACGGCCTGCGCCGGGCGCCGATCCATTCGAGCAGATCGAGGATCAAGCTGTCGACGGCGTCGGCCACGTCTGCCAGCGTACTCGCCCGTAGAAGCTCTCGGAAATCGCCTCAGGCGATGCCTCCCGCTTCCGCTGGCGGGAAGCGCTTCGCCGTCCTGGCGCGCGCCTTCTGCGCCTCGACTGCGCGATCGCGCGGCGGAGCGCCGGTCACGAGCGAGTCCAGCAGCTCGTGGGCCGCCTGCGCGACCCGGTCGACGGCGCGGTTGAACACCTCTTCGTTCGCCCTGGACGGCCTCGTGAAGCCGGAGAGCTTCCGCACGAACTGGAGCGACGAGGCACGGACCTCCTCCGGCGTGGCCGGCGGTTTGAAGTTGTGCAGCGTCTTGATGTTCCGGCACATGACCGTCTCCTAATTCGTCAAATACCTTTTGCGCAATGGGCCCCCATCGGGTACGTCGGGCGGAGGAGGTCTCCGGAGATGAGCGGGAAGCGAGCGTGGATTGCTGCAGTGGCGGTGCTCGCCGTGTTCGTCGTGGCGATGCCGGGCGACGTCGCGGCGAAGAAGAAGCGAAGCAGGAAGACCCTGACGATGACGGTCGACGGCAAGAAGCTCAAGCCGACGCCGCGCACCATCGACTTCTCGGCGGGCGGCGGCACGATCGGCCTGGGCATTCTGGGGCAGAAGATCCCGCGCCGCGGCCTTGGTATCGTAAAAACCGTGTACATCGCGTGCGCGACCCTCTGGCCTCCACCGGCCCTGGGCACGCCGCTCCTCGGCTGCCTCGGGAGCTACAACGAGCTGAACACGCGGAACCCCACCGCCGCCAAGTACTGGTCGCAGTTCACGGTCGACAACTCGACCGTGGTCATCATCGACGCGTGGGACGGCACCAACGTGGAGGGTCACTTCACGTCGACCGTTCCCGCGGCCATCACCAATCCGGGGCTGCCGCCGGTGACACTCGTTGGCACGTTCAGTGGACCGGTGCGGCTCGGCGATCCCAATCGATGACTAACCGGGCACGCGCCGTTCTCGCGGCGCGTGCCGCAGGAGCGGCGCCTCGAAGAGCGTCACCAGGTCTTGGCCGCGAGTCCAACGCAGGCCGGACGCGCTCGCCAACACCTCGGCCGCGAACGCCGCCCCCGTCGCCTTTCGACAGCGCGCCGCGTGACGGTACTGCATCGGTGTGAGCGCGGCGTCGATCTCGAAGACCACGCCTCCACACAGACAGCTTCCGGTGATCATGCGGGGCTCCTCCGATCATTGCGGCGCAGACGTCCACGGCATCTCGCGCACGAGCGCGTCGAGCTTGGACGTCGCCGCCGCCTGGCACTTCTCCGGATACGTGAACCGGTACTTCAAGAACCATTGGTGCCGATACACGAACAGCCGGAGCTCCGAGACGTCGTGGGCCTGGTGGAAGGTGAGCGACTTGCCTGGCAGCGCCGTTCCCGCCGCGGGCGTCGTGACGGTGCCGACCACGGGTGAGCTCATGGCGGCATGGTGCCGCTGCACCTCGTCGGTCGAACGCGCGAACCCCCGCTCGAGCCAACCTCGCTCCGTCGACGCGACCACCTCGGGCGCCGCCCCGACGAAGCTCATGCGCGGCGTCGGGTAGAGGTAGAACGTGGCAGCGATGAGGCAGCTCGCCTCCCGATCGTTGTATCCGACGCCGACGTCCAACCCCGCGGTGTCGTACCGGTAGGCCGTGACCCGCTGGAAGGTTCCGTAGGACTCGGCGAACGTGAGGCCCGACGCTTCGTGCAGGAGCGGCCCGGGTTGATTGAAGGAAACCGGTTGCGTCAGGGGCTGGGATGGCGGGAGGCCGTTCGGCTGATTGACGGTCCCGGGACAGCCGCTGAGCGCAACGAGCGCGCCGACGGCCACGACCCGCGCGGCGCGGGCGAGCGGCACGAGCGGATACGCGAGCTGTCGCAGGAAACCGTCCGGCACGGGATCGCTCGAGCCGAAGACGGTCGCGACCCGGCCGCGCGGCAGGTAGTAGGTCCCGAAGAGGACGTCCCAGATCGCGAGGATGCCCGCGAAGTTCTTGTCGCGGCCTTCCTCGGCCGCGGTGTGATGCCAGCGGTGGAAGGCGGGGCTCGTGACGACGTAGCGTAGTGGGCCGAACGTCCAGCCGAGGTTCGCGTGCAGGAACACGACGTACCAGGTGGTGAACGGCGCCAGCACGAGGAACGTGTAGGGATGAAAGCCGCAGGCGAGGATCGGCGGCACGTAGATCAGCTGCGCGCCGATCTCGTTGAGGGGATGGAATCGCCCCGAGCTCAGCCAGTCGAGCTGGGTCGACGAGTGGTGGACGGCGTGGATCGGCCAGAGCGCGCGCCGGTGGAAGAGCCGGTGCTGCCAGTAGGAGAGGAAGTCCGCGAGGACGAAGACGATCGGCACCTGCCACCAGAACGGGATCGCGGCGCCCAGGCCGAAGCCGCCATAGAACCGCTCCGCCGTCATGCCGTAGAGGAGCATCACCGGGAGGAGCGCGTAGTAGATCGCCCAGGGAGCCACGCCGCGGGCGACGAATGCCTCGACGACGTACCACAGGGCATCGGAGCCGGTCCCTCGCCGGACGAGCGACGGCCGGGGGATCGAGGGCCACAAGGTCTCGAGCGTGATGCAAACCAGAGGGACGACGCCGAAGCCGATCAGCGCTGCGACCTTGGGATCCACCCTCGGGGGCTATGTGCCCTGGCGATCGATCGAAACGCAACGGGGTCGATTTGTCGATCCGGCCGTCGCCCGTTCGACCAGTTGTCATAGGAAGGGAGACCCCATGGCGACCACGATGTTCACGACCCCGTCGGACCGGGAGGTCACGGCGACCCGCCTCGTCCATGCGCCGCGCACGCTCGTCTTCGACGCCTTGAGCAAACCCGAGCACCTGCCGCACTGGATGCTCGGCCCGGACGGCTGGACCATGCCTGTCTGCGAGGCCGACCTCCGTCCTGGTGGAGCGTGGCACTACGTCTGGCGGAACGCCGCCGGCGGCGAGATGGAGATGCGCGGGGTGCACCGCGAGGTCGTGCCGCCCGAGCGGCTCGTCTCGACCGAGTCGTGGGGCGGCGAGTGGCCCGAGACGCTCAACACGATCGTTCTGTCGGAGGCCGACGGCAAGACCACGATCAGGTTCACGGTGCGCTATCCGTCGAAGGAGGCGCGCGAGGCGGCCCTCGCCACCGGCATGAAGAACGGCATGGCGCAGAGCTACGATCGCCTCGACGCGTACCTGCGGACGATCCGATGATCGCCGCCCAATCGTCATTCGAACGCCACCTCGAGCGCCGGCAGGTCGAGCGTGCCGTAGTCGGAGCGCCATCGCGTGTCCGCCGAGATCGGCCACGCGTCGGTCAAGGTTCCGGTGGTCACGATCTCGCCCGCCTGCAGTGGCGGAGCGTCCGGCTGGCTCGCGAGCACCCGCGCGAGGTACTGCAGCGCGAGCGCCGGGCTGTCGAGCACGTGACTACCGTGGCCGCGCTCGACGACCTCGCTGCCGCGGTACAACGTCAGCTCGAAATCCGGCAGCGCGACCGCCAATCGATCGCGCGCGGCAGCGTCGAGGGACGTCGTGGGTCCCACGACGAGCGCGCCATGCAACCCGAACGCCGCGGTGCAGTCCGGCGCCTGGAACTTCCAGTCGGGGAAGTGGCTCTGCACCACCTCGAACCCGGGCGCGATCCACTCGACGGCGTCCAGCACGGCTCGCGCGTCGCCGGCGACGGGCACCGGCCCGCGCAGCCCGAACACGACCTCCGGCTCGATGCGCGGCTGCACGAGGCCACGCAGCGCCAGCCGCGCGGCGCCGTCGGGCACCCGATGCACCGTGTGCGCGTACACGTACGCCCACATCGGACGATCGACGTCGTAGCGCGCCCAGATCGTGCGGTTGGTGAACCCGATCTTGCGACCCACCGGCTGCCAGCCGCTCGCCACTCGACGCGCCTGGATCTCGCGTAGCACTGCGTACGCCGCGGCCACGTCGAACGACGGATCGGAGGAAGTGATCGGATCGATCGTGGACGCGCGATCGTGAGCGCCGATCAGGCGATCAGCCAGGGCGACGATGCGGGCGCGCTCCACGAGGCGCCTATCGCAGCGACGTGAGGTGGGCCACCAGCTCGGCCGGCGCCGAGAAGAACGGCGAGTGATCCGTGTCCATCGAGACGACCCGGTGGCATGGCATCGCGGTGTACATCGCCTTCTGCTCCGACGGGCTCACCGCCCGGTCCCGCAGGCACTCGATGTAGGTTCGCGGCACGCGGCCGAAGCGCCCGTCCGTCACGTGGATCGGCGTGCTGAGGGGAACCAGCGGCTCCGGCGCCAGCAGCAGCCGGGCCAGCGCGACGTCGTCGTCGGAGCATCCGCCGTAGAAGACGTCCTTCACGGCGTCGAGCGCCATCGTCGCGGATCGGCGGTCCTCGGCCCACACCAGGTTCGGCAAGATCCGTGACGCGGTGTCGCGCTGCGCCACTTCGAGCAGGGCTTCGCCGTCGCGCAGCAGGTACGCGGCGAGGTAGACGAGGCGTCCGACCTTGTCGGGCCGCGCCTCCGCGACCTGGCTGACGACGATTCCGCCGCGGCTGTGACCGACCAGGACGACGGGCTCGGGCCGGGCGTCGAGCACGCGCACGACGCTGTCGGTCCACGTCGCCAGCGTGACCGCGTCGAGCGGCGTCTTGTCCTTTCCGAGGCCCGGCAGATCGAGCGCGATCGCGCGGTGCCCGGCACGCTCCAGCAGAACGACCACCTTGTACCAGCACCAGGCGCCGTGCCACGCACCGTGCACCAGTACGAACGTGCTCACGCGTGGTCCCGTCGGCTACGTGCAGCCGGTGATCTCGCCATCGACGACGAGGTACTTCACGAGCAGCGCGATGTCCATGGCTCGGCGTTGCGCCTAGAGGCCGCCGCTCACCAGCTCGTAGTGCAGGACCTCCGGGAAGGGATCGTAGAAGCGATGGAGCAGCGCCTTCCAGCGCTGGTATTCCGGCGAGCCGCGGAAGCCGCGTGTGTGATCCTCGAGCGTGCGCCAGCGAACCAGCAGCAGGAACCGGTTCGGGTCCTCGTGGCAGCGATGCAGCTCGTGCGCGACGTGGCCGGGCGAGCCGGCGATGATCGGCTCGGCGGTTTCGAACGCCGCCTGGAACTCGGCGGCCATGCCCGGCTTCACCTGGAGGACGGCCATCTCGAGGATCATCGGTCAGTCTCTCTCCGGCGCGCCCAACGGGAAGAACGGGCGGTATGGCCGCGCCTCGTCGACGGCGCGGGCGAAGGACGGCCGCGCGAGGAGCCGTCGCCGGTAGGATCTGACGTTGGCGAACGCTTCGTCGATCGGGTGCGCCCAGTCGGCGTAGAAGAGCGCCGGCGCCGCCGCGCAGTCGGCGAGGCTGAACGCGTCGCCCGCCGCCCATTCGCGCCCGTCGATGGCGCCGTCGAGCCAGCGATAGGCGGTGTCGAGCAGCTTGCGCGCCTCGGCGACCCCGTGGAGATCGCGGTACTCCGGCGGGCGGATGCCGTCGGTCACGACCTTCTGCATCGGCGTCATGACGTAGTTGTCGAAGAAGCGGTCCATCATCCGCACGTCGAGCGCTTCGGTCGGATCCTGGGGAATCAGCCGCACCTTCCCGGGATGCCGGAGGCCCAGATACTCGATGATGGTGCTCGCCTCGACCACCGTGCGGTCCCCGTCGACGAGCACGGGCATGCGCCGCAAGGGCCACAGGGCCTCGTGCTCGGCGGCGGCCTGCTCGTCGCCCGGTGCGAGCAGGCGGAGCTCGAACGGGATACGGTTCTCGTAGAGCGCGATCAGCACCTTCTGGCAGTACGAAGAGAAGGGGTGGGCATAGAGCTTCAGCGACATCTTCTTTCCTTCAGTCGAGCAACCACGAGTAGCCGCGGCGCAGGATCTCGTGCCCGCCGCTCTCGAGAACCTCGCCGTGCGCGACGATGACACGGTCGAAGTCCCAGGCGAGGATGCGCTCGAGGCTCTCGCGCGCGGCGTTTCGGTCGCGGATGAGCCACGGGTCGAGTGTGGACGGGCCGAGATGGCCGTAGCTTCGGATCAGCTTCATCAACAGGCGCGTCGGCGTCGGCGTGCGGGGGCCGAAGTTGAACGCCAGGTCGCACAGGATGAGCGTCCGGCTGACGCGATGGAAGAACGTCACCTCGTTCTCGTACGGCCGCCCGCGAAAGAAGACCTGATCGACCTCCCCGCGCCACTCCTCGGGGGCCTCGTCGCCGAGGATCGCCTCGCATACGAGGTCGGGACGCTTGCGCTCGAGCCCCGGCGCCACCCAGAGACGCGTCCCCGGATACGCCTTGGCGACATCGCCGGCGTAGAGATGATGGACGCGATTCGGCGCGACCGCGAAAGAGACGCGGCCGACCGAATCGAGCTGCCCTCGCAGGTCCGCGTCGAGCACGACGGGTGAATGGAGCAGCAGACGGCCACCCAGGAGGCGAATGACGGTCATGCGCGTGCCGACCGGGAGTCCGTAGAACGTCTGCGGTCGATCGACGACCCAGAGGTTCTCCGCCAGCGGTCTGAGTGGGCTGCCCATCGCCTCCCGGTCGCTTCTGCCCGGGAGAACAATCGACGACAACCCCCTTTGTCGTGGAAGATCTCGCGCGTTCACGAGGCGTCGTAGGCGACGCGCCTCACCGCAGCGCGGTCGCGAGCTGCAGCACGATGAACGCGACGATCGCGACCATGCAGAGCACGTGGTCCCTGCAGATGGCGCGCGCGAGGCGGCTCTGCTCCGCTGCGGCATCCGCCCTCGCGCCGAGGCGGACGGCGTTGGGATACGTGCGTGCCATCGCCAGCGCGATCGGAGCCCCGGCGAGCAGCAGCGAGAGCAGCGCGATCCCACGCCGCTCGTCGTCGCGGGCGATCTGCACGACGAGCGTGCCGATCGCGATCGCCATCACGGTGCCGACCAGATGGGTCATCGGGCGCGCCGTCGTCGTGACGCGCCGGTAGTAGGCGGCGATCGAGCCCAGGACGGGCTCCGGGATCTCGGCACCGCGATGGCCGCGCACCTGGACGTCGAACATGAGGTCCATCCACAGGACCGCCAGCAGGAAGCCGCCGCACGCCGTGAGAATCATCGGCGCTAGCCCCGGACGAGCACGAGCCCGGCACCGACGAGGAGCATGCCGGCGACGCGCGCGAGCGTGATCGGCTCCGTCGGCATGCCGAGGAGCCCGAAGTGATCGATCGCGAGCGCGGCGGCGCCCTGGCCGAGGACGACAAGCGCGATCGCGACCGCCGCACCGATCTTCGGGAACACGAAGGCGAGCGACAAGAGAAGAACGAAGCCGCAGAGGCCCCCGATGTAGAGGCTCCACGGCGCGTCGGACGGGAAGAAGGTCCCGCTGCGCCCGGCGGCGACGTACAGGATGAGCGTCCCCACGAGGACGATCGACGTGTTCACGACCAGGGCCGCGCCGAGGCCGATGCGCGACGCCAGCCCGGCGTTCGCGGCCGCCTGGAACGCCGCCGCGGCGCCCGCCGTGACGGCGGCGAGGCCGAACAGGATCTTCGTCATTCCATCCCCCCCTCAGGGCCGGCCGTCGAGGTCGCGGTAGTACACGGTCGTGTCGCAGAGCCCGCCCTGCGGCCACAACGCATAGCCGGGAATCACGCCCACGCGCACCCAGGCCCCGCGCTCGTAGAGGCGTTCGGCTTCGGCGTTCGCGGTGTCGAGCACCAGCAGCGTCTTGCCGCATTCGCGCGCTGCGGCCTCGGCGGCGCGCAGGAGCGCGGCGCCCAACCCCTGCCGACGTGACCGCCGGTGCACCAGCATCTTCGTCAGATCCGCCCGATGCGGCTGGTTCTCGGGCTGCGCCAGCACCAGCTGGACGGTGCCGCACAGCCCCCGCTCGTCCGTCGCGACCAGCAGCACGCGCTCGCCGGCGGCGACGCCTCGCGCCACGTCGCGCCAGAACGCCGAGGCGCGCTCGCGCGTCAGCGGATGCATGAAGCTGACCGACGCGCCGGCCTCGACGCAGTCGACGAGCACGTCGGCGAGGCCGGCCACCTGCGCGTCGTCGACGGCGTGGAGGCGTCGAACGATCCAGGCCGGCGTGGTCACGCGATCACCACCGCGTACCGCGCGGGCCTTCGCGTGGGGTTGTGGAACATCGTGGGGCGATCGAGCGTCATGGCGAGGCAGTCGCCCTCGCGAAGCCGGTGGCGCTCCGCCCCCACGGTGACGTCGATCGCGCCTTCGAGCACCCACACCTGCTGGTGCACGTGCACGTCGCGCGTGCTGCTCTCGAACGCGACGCGCCCTCCAGCCGGGAAGCGAACCTCGACGATCCGCATCGGCTGCGCCACGCCCGGCGGCGAAACGTTGCGCCGCAGGTAGCCCGAGGCGGGATCCTTCCACGTCGGCTGGTCGTCGCGCCGCGCCACGGGTCCACCGGGCCCGCCCGCCGGTGGATCGAACAACGAGGCGAGCATCACGCCCAGCCCGCCGGCGAGCTTCTCCAGGACCACGGCCGTCGGACTGCTCTCCCCGCGCTCGATGAGCGAGATCATCGAGCGGCTGACTCCGCTCCTGCCCGCCACGGCTTCGAGCGAGAGGCCCTGGGCGGTGCGCAGCTCCCGCACGCGCTCGGCGATGCGACGATTCAGGTCCGGCGCCGCCTCCTCCATGATGGATGGTACATCCACCATACTGGATGTACCGTCAAGCCGGCCGGCCCGTCGCGATGCTGGAGCCGGCGCTCAGACGGTCATCGTCTTGATGCCCGCCGTCGTGGCGTCCTTGCGATGCTCCTCCCCGATCTCGCTCGGGTCCTGACGCAGCAGGCGCAGCGCCTCCGCCGGCGCCTGCGTGAACATCTCCCCGGCGGTATCGGTCGCGAACTCGACCATGATCCCGTTCGGATCGACGAAGTAGATCGAGTAGCAGGCGCCGTGATCGATCTCCATCGCGAGCTTCACGCCGCTGGACTGCGCGCGCGCCTTCATCGCTTCGATCTCGGCCATCGATCCGAGGTTGAACGCGACGTGATTGATCCAGACCGGCAGTCCGAGCCCGGTCGAGATGTCGGTACGACACGCCGGGCGCTCGCCGACGTCGTGGAACGCGAAGAAGCCGAGCTGCTCGCCGTTACCGATGTGGAAGAAGAAGTGCTTGAACCAGCCGGTTCCCGACCGGTGGTTCTCGCAGTGCGAGAGCTCGAGACCGAGGCGGTTCGCGTAGAAGTCGTACGTCGCCTCGAGGTCCTTCGTGCCGAACGCCACGTGATGGAAGCGGGTGGGTCGGGCCATCGCGCGCACCTCCTCCGCGAGGCTTAACGCGGCTGCGAGCTTCGCGTCAAACTGGAGAGCCCGAGGAGCGGCCGGCCCGTCGAAGCAGGCGTGCACCGGCGTCCCACAGGAGGATCCAGGAGAAGCGGGGAATGCCGGCCCTCGCACGCGACGCCGGCGGCGAGCCCCGGATCGCGAGACGCGCCACCCTATCCGCGCCGCAGAATGAGGCCGCTCGTCGGGCACCCCGTGCCCGCCGTCACGAGCACGTGCTCGACGTCGTGCACCTGGTTGCACGACGTACCCCGGATCTGACGCACGGCCTCGGTGATGCCGTTCATGCCGTGGATGTAGGCCTCGCCGAGCAGCCCACCGCTCGTGTTGATGGGGAGCCGTCCTCCGATCGAAAGGTTCTCCACGGTGGCGAAGTCCTTCGCCTCGCCGCGCCCGCAGAAGCCGAGCTCTTCGAGCTGCACGAGGACGAAGGGCGTGAAGTGATCGTAGAGGAACGCCGTCTGGACGTCGGCGGGCCGGAGACCCGACGCGGCCCAGAGCTGCGTCGCCACCACGCCCATCTCCGGCAGACCGGTGATCTCCGGACGATAGTAGCTGGTCATGAGCTCGCCGTCGTCTGCCGCGCCCTGCGCCGCGGCGGCGACGATCGCGGGGCGCTGGCGCAGGTCGCGCGCGCGCTCGGCGCTGGTCACGACCAGGGCGACGGCGCCGTCGCTCTCCTGGCAGCAGTCGAGCAGCCGCAGCACCGGCTCGACGATCCAGCGCGATTGCTGGTGCTCCTCGAGCGTGATCGGCCGCTCGTAGAACCACGCGCCGGGGTTCGTCGCCGCGTGCTTGCGGTCCACGACGGAAATGCGGCCGAAGTGCTCGTTGGTGACGCCGTACTCGTGCATGTAGCGGCGCGCGTGGAGCGCCACCCAGCTCGCGGGCGAGAGAAGCCCATAGGGGCCGTACATGTCGAGGAACGGCGGCAGCGTCGCGCTCGCCATGCCGGGGCCGCCGAAGCGCATGCCGGAGCGCTCGTTCATCGCGCGATAGCACACGACGACGTCGGCCGCGCCGGTGGCGACCGCCATCGACGCCTGCATCACGACCGCGCACGCGCCGCCGCCGCCGTACGGGACGCGCGCGAACATGGTCAGGAGCGGGATGCCGAGGTTGCGCGCCACCTCGGCCTCCTCGCTCGAGTCCATCGAGAACGTGACCAGGCCGTCCACCTCGCGCGGCGAGAGGCCGGCGTCGTCGAGCGCCGCCTTGGTCGCCTCGCACGCGAGCTGCAGCTCGCTGCGGCCGGACGCCTTGGAGAATTCCGTCTGCCCGATGCCGACGATCGCGGCGCGGTCGCGTAGCGAACGGCTCACGCGCCGGCCCTTCCGATCGGAAGCGTGATCACGGCCGTTCCCGACAGGTGGTCGCCCTGGTCGTTGGTCGCCCGGAACGCGACCTCGACGATCCCCTCGCCACCGTCCTGCGAGGTACCGGTGACCGTGCCCGTGTACTCGAGCTTCGAGCCGGCGTACGCCGGCACGCCGAGACGGATGGCGATCTTCCGCACCATCGCGTCCGGTCCCGCCCAGTCGGTGAGGAAGCGGCTGCAGTAGCCGTTGTCGGTCATGATGTTCATGAAGATGTTCGGCGAGCCCTGCGAGGCGGCGTAGTCCCGATCATGGTGCACCGGCATGAAGTCGCGGGTCGCGATCGCGCCGGCCACGACCACGGTGGCCGTCACGTCGATCGTCATCGGCGTGATCGCGTCGCCGGCCCGGATCCGGCTCCAGTCGAGCGTCGTCCGCGTCACGACGCGCTCCGCGGGCGGAACTGGGGCAGCGACACGCCGTTGTCGAAGTGCTCGACGTAGCCCTGCACGGGCATGCCGATGGCGACGTCGTCCGGGTCGACGTCGCGGAGGTTCGAGACGATGCGGGTGCCCTCTTCGAGCTCGACCAGCGCGACGATGTAGGTGCCCTCGAACCACGGCCAGGGCGGGTGACGCGGCAGGACGAAGCTGTACACTTCGCCACGGCCCGAAGCTTCGATCGTGTCCCAGGCGAGCGAGTTGCAGCGCGGGCACATCGGCCGCGGCGGATGGCGCAGGGTGGCGCACCCCGCGCAGCGCTGGATCAGCAGCTTGCCCTCCTTGAGCGCATCCCAGAAGAACTTCGTGTCCGGCGTCGTCGTCGGAGCCAGGCGATCGCTCATTTCAGCAGCGCCTCCAGGTCGGGCTTGAACTTGAGAATGCGAAAGACCTGCCGGCCGACGATCGCGCCCTCGGCGTCGCGATAGATCGTGACCCAGGTGACGAAGTAACCCGGTCCGATGCGCGTCTGCTTCCTGTCCGAGACCGACTCGATCTCCATCGTCGAGGTGATGACGTCGCCCGGACGCAGGTAGCGCTCGATCTCGAACTCGGAGTTGGTCGCGAGGGTGGCGATGAACCCGACGTCGTCCAGGACCGTGAGCGGATTCCCGCCGAACTCGACCGGCGAGCCGCCGCGCTCGGCGATCCCGGTGATCTTCGGTGTCGCCATGGTCCACGTCTGCAGCATCATCGGCGGCGCGACGATGCCCCCGAACCGCGACGACGCCGCGAACGCGGGATCGACGTAGACCGGGTTGTGGTCTTCCATCGCCGCCGCCCAGTGCCGGATCATCGGCTGGTTCACGGGATCGGGCGCGACCGACGGCGCGCCGATGGGCTTGCCGATCGTCGCCCGCAGCGTCGCCAGCGCCTGCGCTTCGCGCTCCGGCTCGTCGGGGACCACGGGCGGCTTTCCTAGCAACCCGTGCGGCGCCGGGCCAGCGCGGGGCATCGGCCTCAGGCGCGCGTGCCCTCGGCGCCCACCGCCACGATCCCCACGTGTCGTGCGCGCGTCATGGATGCCGTCACGCCTCCGGAACGACGCCGCGCACGGCAAGCGCCTTCGCACCGAGCGAGAAGCCGCGGTCCGGCTTCCCACCCTGGAGGCGCGCCTGGAGCGCATCCCGCAGGGCGTCGCGGTGCTCCGGCGGCAATCCGGCGACGTACGCGCCGGGCGGGCCGGCGCCTTGCAACATCGGCTGCCAGTAGTCGTCGAACGCTCCGCCCGGCTCGAGCCAGGGCAGCACGTTGCGAAAGGCGAGCTCGACCGTCGGTCCGTCGAGGAAATGCAGGACCTGGGCGGCGAGGAGAACCACCGCGATCACTCCACCCGGAACGTCGACGAGCGCGTGGAGCTGCCGGCCTTGCCGCGGAAGGATATGGCGACCACGGCGTCGAACGGATCTCCCACCTCGAGGAGCTGAGCGCCGGCGCGCGTCAGCTTCATGCCGATCGTGGCGTCGCCGTCGCGCTTGATCTTGCGCTTCCCCTTCACGATCACCTTGGTGCCTCCTGCCCCGCGAGCTCGGACTGCAGGCGGCGCCGTCACCGTCGCCTTCAACGTCCCGCGAGGGGCCTCGCCCGCTGCGATCCGCAGGAGCCTGTGGATCTCGTCACCGCTCGTGGCGCGCAGAAGGTCCTTCAGCCACGGCTGAAGACCGCTGACCATTCCATAGGCCATCTTGTCCATGAAGGCGCTGATCGGGTCGGTTCCAGGCAGCGTCGTCGTCGTGGATGAGGAGCCCGGCGACGGGACGGTCGTGGTGGTGACGACGTTGCGCGTGCACGTCGCCTCGTCGAAGTTGCCCTGGCTGGGTGTGAAGGTCGCGCCTATCTCGAGGTCGGTATTCGTGAGCGTGTTCGGCACGACGAAGGCACAACCGTAGCCCTCGGGGATCGTCCCACTCCCGTACGTGACGGTCCCGCTTCCGGCGCATTGCCCGGTGAACTCCGAGAAGATCACGCTGCAGCTTCCGACGGCGGTCACGCGGGGAACGCTCACGACCATCCGCTGGCCCTCGGGTGGGCCAACGAAGCCCTGCGCGAGATTCTCACGGCTGATCGAGCAGGTCGTGATCCAATCCGGGCTGCCGGAGAACGTGGGCCGCGGGCAATCGAGGATCACGTAGCCCATCGGGGTGTCGCCGGGACCGGCGAGCGAGAGTGACATCTGCCCGTACGCCGCCGCCGGGGTACCGAGGCTTCGCAGCACGATGGAGCCCCCGAAGGCATCGAGCGGCCAAGCAGCCGCAGCCATCATCAGGAGCGTGCAGGTCCTCGGCGTCCTCCGCATGGCCGAGACCCTAACCTGCCGGTGATTGGCCAGTCCAGCCACTGTGACGAGTCGTGTCCGCGGACGCCCGACATCGACGACCCACTCCCGAAGGTCGCCGCTTCGACCGCCGGTGCCGTCCCGCTCATCGAGACAACAGCAGCGGGACGAACCAGACGAAGCCGCCGTACGCGCTCACGGCCGTCTCCATGACGGTCGCTGCGAGGAACGCCCGGCGAGGGACGCGGTACGGCGAGAAGACCGAGCAGACGAGGAAGGCGAGCGCGAGGAGTGGTGCGATCAGGATCCGCAGGACGGAGAGCGCACCCCACGTGGTGAGCATCGAAGGCGGCGGCACATGCCTTCCGATGGCGAACAGGACGACCGCCACGAGCCCCGTGACCGCAACGGCCATCGCGAACCCCGAGAGCACCGTCCAGAAGAGACGATAGGGTCTCAGAAAGAAGAGCGCTCCACCCGTTGGCACGAGCGCGACGAGACCGAACACCGCGACGAAGAGCATCGCGTCGCCGGCCGCGTACATGCCGCTCGCGGCCTGTGCGTCGGGACCGCTCGTGGCCGCCTGGCGGACCGCGACCGCCGTGGACGCCATGAGAAACGCGGCGACGTACCCTGCCGCGACGGCGGCGATCTTGAGAAGGGATCTCATCTCATCGCGCGACTTCGAGCATGACGATCCGATCGCCGACATACCAGATCCGAACCTGGACTCCCTCGTCGATCGGACCTCCGTGGGCCTTTAGCCGGCAGCCGGCTTCGGAAGTAGACCAGGCCGCTTCCGACGAGAGCCATCAGAAGACCCGATGCCGGGAACCACCAATTCCGGAAGCCGCCGATGTCGAAGGCGACCTGGTACGTCGTCGGAGCCGTCACGTCCCGCGTCAACGACGAGGCTCGATGGGCGGGAGCCCCGTGTGCGCCCGGTACCATGCCGTGTCGTTCAGGTGCGGGAAACCCTCGTCCGGCACCGGCACGCCCAGGAAGCCGCAGATCGGCTCCCAGCCTTCACCCGGCTGATAGACGAGCAGCCTCGACGCCGGGATCGCATCGATGACTGCCTGGTTGTGCTCCTCGAATACGCGCTTCGCATGGGCGCGATCTCCGAGGCGCCCTCCGAAGGTCCGTTCGAAGATCAGGTCGTACGCCATGCGGTGGAATTCGTGGAGGATCGCCGGCGCACGCTCTGGGGGCCCCTGCATGAGCGCGGGGTAGATGGTGTTCGCCACGCTGTCGTACCAGCGGTCGGCGTCGCGCAGCGACAGCAGGACCTTCGCATCGGGGTAGTGAGCGACCAGCTCGCGCCAGAAGGCCGCCGCCGGCCAGTCGACGGTGGCGCGATACCCGCGGAAGATCGTGTCCCAGTCGAGGGCGCCGCTCGGAGTCTTCTCGAGCCAATGCCGAGCGCGCTCCGGCGCCGTCAGGATCTCGAGCATGTGGTAGCAGGGTCCGTAGCCGATCCGCTCGAGCGCAGCTTTGAGCGACAGCGTTCCGGTGCGCCCCAGACCGGCGCCGATCAGCGCGAGTGCCATGGCTCGGTCGCACGATCCACGATGGCTCGTGCTACGGCTTCTTCGCCGGCTCGGCCGGCGGCAGGCCGATCGACGCGTGATCGACCACGTAGCGCCATCCGCCGGCGGTCTTCACGATGATCTCGGACGTGCGGATTGCCGAGGTGGCCGGCTTGCCGTCGGGCCCGTTCTGCGTCAGCTCCCAGTGGCCGATGATCGCGATGTGCGTCGGGTCGAGCTGCACGCCGACGTCGTCCTTCAAGACCGGCTTGGTGGCGAGCTTGGGGTCGCAGAGGCCCGTCGCTAGCTTTTCGATCGCAGCCTTCCCCCTCGCTTCCTCCCCCGCCCCCGGCCAGATGACGAACGCGTCGTCGGTGTACAGGGCGACCACGGCCTTCACGTCGCCGGCACCGCACGCCTTTGCGAACGCCTCGTCGTGCTTCTTCGCCTCCGCCGTCGCGTCGGCGAACGCGGGTGCCGCCAGCGCCATCACCAGAAGGACCACGCTCCAGTCCCGCATAGTCGTCCCCTCCCCGACGGCGTCTCGCACGATCGAGACGAGGCGGTCAACGCCGCGGCCTGGGTTGGAACGTCATTCGGGCGAGATCTCCACGACCTCCGGCGCAGTCGACTCCAGGCGCACGAACGCCGCGTGCACTCGATTCATCCGCCGAAGGTAGCTCTCCGGATCGACGTCGAGGATCCGCAAGCGTGCCGGGCGCCACACTCCGCGCAGATGGACCCTGAGGCGGCCATCGTTCGCGAGCGCGTTGCGGACCCACTGGGCGCGTTGGCCGTCCTCCACGACGACGATGATGCGCCCGCCGTCGTCGAGAAACCCCACGGGGAGGCGACGGCGCTTGCCCGAGCGACGGCCGATGGTTTCGACGACGAGCGCGTTGTCTCGGGTGTACGGAGGCCGCGGGATGCCGACGAGCAGGGCAAGCGTGGTGACCGCGTTCGCGATACGCACGATCGGCTGCGGCAGTCGCATCCCGTCCGCCTCAGGGCGCGCGACGACTCGGCGGCGACGGCGCCGTCACTTCGCCACCTCGAATCCGTAGCGTCCCCCGACCTCCGCCAGCTTTCCGAGATCGGGATTCACCGGAGCGACTTCCCGCGCGATGTCGGAGAACATCTTCGAAGCACCGAGGCGCGACGTGACCGAGATCATCTCGCCGCCGCCCTCGCCGAAGCGAAACCAGTGGACCGTTTGTCTTATCATCCCTACTTCGCTCGCCGTGGCCTTGCCTTTCCGCCGGACGTATTGAGGGCGACCGCGGCGCGGACGAGCGCCTTGAACGCGCCCGCGTCGACCTGCTCCCCCTCATGGATGTCGATCGCGCGCCTCACGTTGCCGTCGAGGCTCGAGTTGAAGAGCTTGGCGGGGTCCTTCAACGAAGCCCCTTTGGCGAAGGTCAACTTCACGATCGACTTGTAGGACTCGCCGGTGCAGAGGATCCCGTCGTGCGACCATACGGGAGTGCCCATCCACTTCCACTCCTCCACGACGTCCGGGTCCGCGTCTCTGATGAGCTTGCGCATCCGGCCCAAGGTCTCCCCGCGCCAGCCCCCGAGCTCGGCGATTCTCTCGTCGATCAGCTCCGATGCCGACCGGCTCTCGGTCGAACCCGACTTCTTCATGTGTGTCCCCCCAACGACTTCCGGACCCTTCCCGATTCCGTGGCAAGCCCCTTCCCCGTTAGTCTCCGCCGCCGACGCGGCTACCTCCCAGCGGGCCGTTGAGCGGCCGGCCGAACGGCGTCGCTTGAACGTGGCTCGACGGTCACCGGGCGGCTCGCTCCAGCGCCGTGTTAGACCGCAACGTGCCTCCGGAACAACGGGTAGTGGTAACCGCCAGCGAACAGCGCGAGCAGACACGCCTGGAGAACCCACGTGGGGACCATGCGCCACGCCTCGAGATGACCGGAACGCACGGCGATGATCTCGGTCGCGATCAGGCCGTAGATGACGAGCACGGTGAGTGCCGCGACGAAACGTCTGGGAAGTGGATCACGGTACGCCCAAAGGAGAAGGACGGTCCATGCGAGCATCAGCGACGCGGCATATCCCATCGCGAATCTGTAAGGGCCGCTCAGATCCGTGAACCCCCAGAGAAGTTGGCCGAGCTGCGGAACGAGCATCGGCCCGAGTGCGAGGGCATCGGTGATGGCGCCAGCGAGAAACGCCGCGCGGAGGAGTCGTTCCTGGCCATCGGAGGGGCGCTCGACCATCGTTGTATCTCCTACGTCGGCCGTGCGTCCGGCCGGCCGATTGCGTTGGTCATCTCGAACGGATCGACGTGCAGATCGTCGAGCTCGTCCATTCCATCGAGATCGACGTAGTGGATGTACTTCCATTGCTCCGTACGCACGCACTGGTAGCCCATCTTCTTCGACACCCGGGGGAAGACTCCATCCGAGAAGTGTTCGATGTCGTTCGTCATGACGTTCTCTCGCTTTTTTCGCATCGAAACACGGCGTGGCTCTCGGCGAGCCGTTCGAAGTCCTCGATGTCCGCGTCGGCCGCGATCCCGAAGTGATGTCGCGGATGGGAGGACATGCTCGTCGTCCGGTACCAGACTTGGAGGATCGCCGCCCGCTGCTCCCGGGGCACTTCCCGTAGAACGACATGACTCGGGCGGCATCCATGCCGAAGCGTCACGCGGCCAGCATCTGCTCTCATGTTCTTCACCCACTGCGGCTCCTTGGTCGGCATCACGACCAGGTAGCGGTCACCGCGGAACTCCGCCCATGTGACCAAGGCCGAATGAACCTGACCGGAACGACGGCCCTTCACCTGGAGAATGACGGTTCCACATGAGCCCCAGGGCCAGCGCGGCGGTGTCAGGCCCAACCATACAAGGGCGAAGAGGACTCGCTCCATGAGCCGGCCTGGCAGTCCAGGCTTCATGTGCGCGCCTTCGGGCCCCACGTGTCGGCCACCCAACGCATGGCTGCCAAGCTGCGGCCGCGCATGGCGCTCACGACGCCACGAATCAGCTTGGCTCTGCCCGCGCCGCTCGGCGGCTGCAGCGGCCTGTTAGACGGCGCCGGTTGAGTCGGACATCTCTGCCGATGGCGATGCCAGCAGCTCGAGCGCGCATCGATACTCCTCGTGGGGCACGTTCGAGGAGAAGCCCAGCCGCGCCGAGGTCTCGTCAGAGATCCATTGAAACAGATTCGCTGTGGCGACGAGAGCGCGCTGCTGACTCGTGAGATCGTAGCCCGAGAACAAGGAGGGAAGAGCTCGCACGATTCGCGGATCGGCCCACCGCTCGACGTAGCGGCCGAGGTACCACGTCTCGTAGTCCCACCCGTGAATCGCCCGGGCGTGCCACTCGACCATCTGAAGCAGGAGCTGCCTGACATCGCGCCTCCCTTCGGTGCAACGCCAGAGGTCTCTTCGCAGAAGCTTCTTGGCGGTCCAGAAGGTGGACCCCCAGAAGGTGCGCACGACGCCGGCGAATTCCCGCTCGCTGGGCCGCGTGGGCCGCGGCCAAGATACGGTCGTTCTGGCGAGCCGCGTTGCGGCGCCGTCCTTGTCCACGAGCACGCGCGTCCCAGCCCGCAGCATGCCCGACAACGCGGCCAGCTGATTTGAGAGAAGCGAAGGCAACCATGAGGCGATGCCTGGAAAGCGTGACAAGGCACCGAGCAGTACCATGGCGCCGGGAAGGCTCCACCTCCCCACGACCGCGAAGTCGACGGTTACCCGGCCTTCACGGAACACTGCCCCCCTCGCGATGCGCCCTCCAAGCGGTGTCTGGATGACGTACGTCAACCACGGATGTTCAATCTGCTCGAGCCAGCTCACCTCATCGACGTACGAACTCGGCCGCCCGGCCACGAGCAGCACGTCCAGGTCCGAGAATGAGTCGCGGGGGGCATTCGGCGTCGCGCGAGACCCGACGACGATGAGAGCACGGACATCCTTCTGATCGCGTGCCCAAGAGGCAAGGCGACACTCGATCTCTTGATACGCCGCCTCGGAGCTGTCGTTCATGTGCTCCTCGCTAACGCTCCTCGTCATCAAGAGGGCGCTTTCCAACGGGCGGTTCGGCGGCGGCGCGCAACGCCGTCCGCTGCAAGCGCGGGTTGGGCTGCTCGCTCGTCATGATGCTCCTCGCTCCAGACGCTCGTTGATCTCCCGATCATCCCCATCGCCTAGGGTGCGATTGGGCCCTGCTGACCGCACACGCACGCTAGCGCCCGCCACCACCGCCACGTCATATGAAGTGCCCCACGGGTCCAACAGCTCAGCAGCCTTCTCACCCGTGCGACTTTGAAGGAATCGCAGCCCTCGCGGATTCTCGCCGCGTAGTGCGCGAATGATCGCTTCCGAATCGCCGGCTGGAGGACCACCGAACTCGGCGGTGTAGCTTCGGACCGCCTCCGCGACGTTTTCCATCTGGATGGAAGTCACAGGCACCCGCTCATCGGTGCGCGAACATCCAAAGGGGAGCAGACTCATGCCCGCGAGGATCATTCTCACCGCGATCGCAGAGAGACCCATGCTGTGTCCGCCCTGTATCTCGGCGGCGTAGCGGCGGCGCAGCAGCGCCGGCCGCTGCAACCGCGCGTTAGCCTGCGCGCCCACGATGTTGGTCATGGATGGCCTTCAACTCGGGCAGCACTGCGCAGAAGCAGTCCTTCAAGTCATCGACTGTACGAATCGCTCGTGGGAATGCGATCGAATAGACTCCCCAGCGATCCGGAGTCGCTTCGCACACGACCTTCGTTTCGAAGTCTCCGACCGACCACACCAAGCCCGCCCGAGACCCATCGGGTGCCACGACGAATCCATCGCCTGCAACACAACCGCCCGGCTCTGCGAAGACCGTAATGGCACCATAGCACCATCCGTCGGTTCTCGTTTCTTCGACGAGAGGAAAGCCGTGGTAGACCGGCGCGCCTGTCGGTCGAGCGAGGAACGCTGGAAGACGGTCGTTCGCCGACTGAGCCGTCGGATCGATCATGATCGCCTTTCCGTTCGGACTCCTTCGCTCGTTCATACGTGACGTATTCGCGCTGGCAAACGGATGGCCGCTAAGCTGCGGCCGTGTGTGATCCTACCACGGCTCGCGTCGAGCACGGCCGCCCGCGCGGCTGAAGCCCGCGGCCGACAGCTTCAGCGGTCTGTTGGACGGCGCGGCTGTCCACCAGCGATCAAACCGGCTCCGCGCCGGTGGCACGTTGGATCTTCACGATCATCTCGTCGACCGTGAGCACTTGGCCAAACAGGAATCCGAGGGTCGCGAGTGTGGCCTTCTGAAGCTCCGCCGCCGATGCACCTCCCATGGCGGCCGCGGCTGTTCCGTCACTCAGGAAGAACACGCGAAAGTCGCGAACCATCGCCTCTCGCGCAGTCGTGTCGCAGCAGACGTTGGTGGCGATGCCCGAAATGATGATCGTGTCGATCCCGCGTCCCCGGAGTACCAGCTCGAGATCGGTGCTGTGGAATGCTCCGAACCGCGGCTTCTCCAGCAGGATGTCGCGAGGATCGACGCGAAGTGCCGGATGAAGCCCCGCTAGCGCTGTGCCTTTGTTGAGAAGCTTGCCATCGATGACGTCCGGAGCGGTCTCTCGCAGGACCCCGGCATTCGAGCCGTCGGGTCGGAAGACATGACTCGTGTGGACGACGAGGATTCCTGCGGAGCGACAAACCGCAGCGATGCGATTAACCCGGTCCACTACAGCGAGGCCGTCTGCGGGTGCGAGCGGACCATCGACGAAGCAGTTCTGCAGGTCGACGTTCACCAGTGCCATATGCTTCGGGATCACCGGGAGGTCCATCGCGCGTTGCACCTCCTTCTTGGCGCCGTCCAACGTCTTGCCGCTCACCTGCGGCCGCAGCGCAGGCTATCAGACACTCGCTCCATCGACTAGCTCGAAGTGACTCATCGCGGCGGCCGACTTGTGCGGCGGCGAGAGAGCACAAGCAACTCTCGCGAGCCGAACCCGCCCGCCGATGCGACAACGGCCGAGCTGATCGCCGACCGACCAAATCGGCTGCGACTTCGCCGGTCAGCTCTCGGGGTCGTACCCGAACTCGCGGAGTTCCTGCGAGCAGCGGCAGGCTTTGGCGATCTTCGCGGCCCATCGGACGGCGGCTTCGCGCGACGGGAGTTCCAGGACACAGAAGCCGCCGTCGAACTCCTTGGTCTGCGGGTAGGTCTCGTTCGTGACGCTGCCGTCCGCGGCGACCATCAGCGGCGCGACGTCCTCGTTGATACCACCGCCGAACACATAGACGCCGGCATCCTTCGCCTCTCGTATGACCGCGTGTGCCGCTTCGCCGACGGCAGCCATGTCTTCGTCGGAGATGTCCATCGCCGATCCGGGGAAGGAGACAAGGTACTTCGTCATCGCTCGGTCCTCCGGGTGTGAGTTTCGGAATTGGGTGTGAGGCCCAACGACCCGGCGATCAGCGGCTCGCGCCCACCGGCGGTCGCATTGATAGTTCGCTGTTCATGCGCGGGGCCGCTGCATCGCCTGGTTGGGCGGCAGAGCACAGGAAGCCTTCTGCACATTCGGAATACAGTCGATAGCTCCGTCTCACGCTGCCGGCCTCCTTCCGTCGAGCACACGATACAGTTTGACTGGACTACGGATGCCCTTCACCACCACCTCGCCCTTCTCCTCACAATCGACCGCGTCGCGGCATAACACCCACGTGCTGTGGCTGATCCAGATCTCACCAGGCTCGCAGATCTCCTCTATGCGCGCTGCGAGATTCGTCTGAGTTCCGATCGCGGTGTACGTGACACGACCTTCCGATCCAAAATCGCCCACGGTCGCGTAGCCGGTGTTGATGCCCATGCGAACCGCGAACGGCTTCTCGAGCCCCTGCTGCTTCCAGCGATCTCGGAGCGCGGAGGTTCGCTGCTGCATCGCAAGCGCCATCCCGACCGCCTGAAGCGCGTGGTCCTGGTCGTTCGTCGCCACGGGCGCTCCAAAGATGACCAGGAGGCCGTCGCCGATGATCTGGTTGAGAGCCGCCCCGCTCCGGTCGGCGACTTCGGCCATTGCGGCCACGTACTCGTTCAACAGGCGGGAGGTGTCCTCGGGCTCGAGCTCGTCGGCGATATCCGTGAAACCGACGATGTCGGAGAAGAATATCGTGAGGCGCCGGCGCTCGTGCCGCATCGGCATGACCGCTTCACCTGCCAGCAGTTGACGGGCGAGCTGGCTGGGCAGGTAGCGACTCATCACCTTGGACGCTCGGGTCAGGCTCTCCTCTCGCTCGCGGGTACGCGCTGCCGCGTAGAACAGTAGGGGCAGGAAAGCGATCCAGTTCAGCACCGCGAGACCCCCGACGCCGAGAATCCACTGTCGCGAGAGGTGCCCATCGGCCACGGGCGACTCGCCGAACATCGGTGCATACGGGATGAACTTCGTCTGCTCCAGCACGGTTGTGGCGACGACGATCGCGTAGAACGTGACGTTCGCGAGGGCGACGGAGCGCGTCTCGAAGAGCACCGCGAGGAGCACCATGTAGCCCATGACCATGCCGAGGTAGAGGAACGTAAAGTGACCGAGGAAGTAGGAGGCGAAGGCGAAGAGCGCCGTCAGCTGGCAGGTCGCGTGTACCAGCACCCGGGAACGAGGGGCGTACCGCCGTGCCCAATGGGCGAAGGCAAGCAGCACGGTCCATGCGCCGATAAACCCTCCCTGGATCCAAAGGACCGCCGGGAGAAACGCGTGGTTCAGGTATGGAGCGCTCTCTGGTGAGCGCCAGCCGTGCCACAACAGCAACCAGAACGCGACGGCCAGAGCAAGGGTGAATACGCAGAGCAGCAGGCAGCGCTCGGCTGGAGTGAGCTGAGAAATCTGGTCGAAGACCCGGAGTACTCGAACTTCACCGCGACCGGCCGGCGTTGCCTCTGTCATTCACCCTCCGGCGCTCGTTCCGAAGGCCGCCCAACGCTCCGGTTCAGCGGCGGCGCAGAGCGCCGGCCGCTGCAACCGGCTGTTAGACTGGCCGGTGTTGGTCAGCCGCGAGACGGTTGCCAGGTTCCCCCCGTCAGCTCAGAACCCAAACTCCTCGATCGGGACGTGGCGCGCCTTCTCGCACGCGGACCTGAAGTCGTAGGGCACTTCGTCGACGCAATCCGGCCATTTGCCCGTCGCCAACCAGAACTCGACGAGGCCGAGGCGTGCGCACAAACGCACGAAGCGAGGATCGTTACGGATCTCGGGCATTCCAGCCTGGAACAGCAATGACGTTCGGTAGGCGTCCGGACCCATGATGTCGTCAGCGGTCCCGGCCGGCCCCAGCTGCGCCGTCTCGGCGGCCGTGTACGCTTCCTCGACGAGGCCAAGATGCGCCGAATACACCAGCCGCGAGACGTCGACGCGCCCCGTCCTCTCGACGTGCGCTTCGAACTCACTCCGCCAAGCCCCGATGTTCTCTCTTGTGGGATTACGCTTCGTCCGAATGAACGGCAATCCAGCCTGAAACTCGCGCAGGTTGCGCTTGATCGCCAGCTCCAACAGCCGGTCGACTGCGGCCCAGTCCTGTTGGAAGGCATAGCACCGCAGCAGGCTCGAGACAGGGAAGCTCATGTCGGGCCGGCGCGCCACGAGGTCCTCGAAGAGCGGCACCGCCTCTGCGATGCGTCCTGCGGCCATCCTACCAAGCGCGAGGACGTTCACCGACATCGGATGCAGCATGTCGAGACGATAGGCGCGCTCGTCCTCTTCGAGCGCCTCTCGAATTCGACCCATCGTCCGGAGGTACCATCCGACGTAGCGGAGTCCGTCGCCCGCACCCTGCGTCCGCCGCAGGCGCTCCACGATCGCATCGCCTTCGAGAAATCGCCCGAACGGTGGGAGGATGAAGAGCTGTGCCGTCGTGGCGTCGACGTTCTGGGGATCGATTGCCAGGGTGCGAGCTGCCTCCTGGTGAACGAGCGCGGCGCTCGCGGAGCGATCAGGGAAGGACTGATACAAGCGCAGCCAGGACCGCAGGTAGGCGAGTCGACCCCACGCCTCCACGAAATGGGGCGCGCGCTGCGTGACCGTCTCCAACAGGCGCACCTGGTCGCGCAGCTCGTCCGGCGCATAGGACGTCGGGGTGGCGCGCAGATAGAGGTCGTAGACCTCGGGATCGACGGCCTTGGTCGAGAAGCTGGAAAACGCCTGATGGAACGCCCGAGCGATGTGTTCGGCAATCTCGTCCTGGACCGCGAAGATGTCCTCGAGACCGCGGTCGTAGCGATCCGACCAGAGCGTCGTCCGCGATGCCGTCTCGACCAGATGCGCACTGATGCGTACGCGTCCCGCGGCACGCCGGATGGAGCCATCCACGACATGAGAGCAGTCGAGGTTCTGCGCAGCCACCGCCTTGCGTTCGCCACGGAACTGAAAACTGGACGTGCGGCCGATCACCTTGAGCCTCGCCCCGCGTGACAGCCGCTGGATGATTTCTTCGCTAACCCCATCCGAGAAGAACTGCATCTCGCGATCGTCCGACAGGTTGTCGAACGGCAGCACGGCGAGAAGCGGTTCGCGCCTTTTCGGGGGTGCCGGGATGGGAACCGACGCGACGTCGCCGAGCGCAAAGGCCTCGATGGTCTCCATCATCTTGTCGAGGTGGAGGCTCCCCACCGACACGAGACGTTCCGTCACCGGGCCCCGGATCGTACGGCGCACGTCGGCCGACACCAAAGCCGAACCCGGATTGCTTCGAGCCATCAGGCGCGCCGCAACGTTCACGCCGTGGCCCAAGAGATCTCCGTTCGCCTGCACGATCACGTCGCCGAGATGCACACCGATACGCAGCTTGGGCTCGCAGCGTTCTGCGAGCTCGAGCGCGGCTTCGACGCCAGCGACGCTCGAACTGAACTCCAGCATGAAACCGTCACCCGCGGTGTTGAACACGCGCCCACCGCGCTGTGCGGCGATCGCCTCGATCACGCTCCGCAACGCTGCCACCTCGGCCGTGGTCTTGGCCTCGTCCGCCTCCGTGCGGGCGGAGTATCCCGCAACGTCCAACGCGACGATCGTGGCGAGTCTGCGGGACTGGATGTCGTCGGCCATGAGTTCTTGGTCTCAGCGTCCCGGTGGGCCCGCCATAGCTCACGCCTGCCCTCCCAGACAACCGATCGTTGCTCGGTGACTGAGTGGACGTTAGGTCGGCACGGAGGTCCTCGGGGCGTGCTGCGATGCGCTCGCTGGCAGGACACGTCGATGGGAAGCAGCAAAGCTCGGTGGTCAGACACCTTCGCCGCAGCGGCGCGGTCTAACGACCTGGCGGTTCAGCGGCGGCGCGCAGCGCCGTCCGCTGCAAGCGCGAGTTAGCCAGACCGATCACTTGCCGATCTCGGGCACCCCAAGCCCACGGCAGATCTTCCGCGCCAGAACATCGGATATTTCATTGTGGCGCGGGATAGCCTCGACGGCGCCGGTTCCGGGATTCGCCCACAACGAATGCGACCCGCCCTCCCGCTTCAGATGACATCCATGGCGCCGAAGGTGCCGGAGGAGATCACCTCTCTTCACCCGACGACGACCTTCTCACGCACGGCATCCCGCGGGAGGCCCCGAAGTCCATCCCGGCGCCGATCATCGAGGATCAGGGCGATCGCTTCGGCCAAGCTCTGACGGGCCTCGGCCTTCGTCCGCCCCTGTCCGTTGGCTCCGGGGATCTCGGGACTGTAGGCGATGAACCACTTGCCGTCCCGTTCGATCACGGCGGTAAACTCATTCTTGAGGGGTGATCGCAATCCGCGACGCTTCATGGTGCGCATCTACTCCTCCACACGGCGTCTGGCTAACGTTTGAGCTCACCCGCCTGCGAAGGCTGACGAAGCCAGCCGCAGCAGGTCGGGTGCAGCGAGGGGTTAGGCCTCACTCGCCGCGAAGGAGACCTAAGAACACCTTGAACTCCGGCAACTCCTCGTGCTGAACACCAGTTGGTTGTGTTGGATCCCATGCGGCTCTTGAGCTCAGGTAGATATCGGCAACGACACTGAGACTTGCTTCCCGGTCGAGCAGTCCGGCCGGCACCCATGTATTGTGAGTAGTCCGAAGCGGATTGGGGACGGGTGAACCACAGATGGAGCAGAAGTCGGAGCGAAACCCGCCGCCCTTTTTCCAGGAAGAGATCCTGTCTTGGCCGACCAGCCAACGAAACTGAGAGTTGGGCACAATCGCGGCGAGACTCGATGCTGTCCCGCTCTGACGCCGGCAGAGCGAGCAGTGGCAGCGGTATAGCTTGAGTGATGAAGCGTTGACCTCGAACACAACCGCTCCGCAGAGGCATTGACCACGCATGGCGTCGCTCCTGTGAGGCCCAACGCTCCGGTTCAGCGGCGAGCCGCGGAGCGGACCGTCCACTGCAACCGGTTGTTAGGCGGCTTCCACACAGCGGCCATGATCACTTTCTCAAGATGCGGTCTCTCGCGAGCGTTGCTGCGTCCAGAGCACCAGGAGCGTAACGCCGGTTAGTGGAAGGACGAATCCCAGCATGGTCGCACCGAAGCTGCGGAGCGCGTCGTGCTGGGTGGCGGCAAGGATAAGATATGTTACGTAGATCACGTAGTAAGCCAGGAACACAGCCCCCTCCCAGCGTGCAAGCCGGTGCCCGCTGCCGAAGATCGGCAGGCAGGCAAAGGCCACCGCAATCATCACGGGCATGTCGAAGAAGACAAGTCCCGGTGCTACCGAGAGCCCGCCCGGCGTGACTAGAGCGGCAACCCCGAGGATGCCCAACAGGTTGAACACACTGCTGCCGACAACATTGCCGACGGCGATATCACGCTCCCCGCGCATCGCCGCTACGACGGAAGTGGCCAGTTCCGGAAAGCTCGTGCCCGCCGCCACGATGGTCAGGCCGATGACTGCCTCGCTGATCTCCAGCGCGCGAGCGATGGACACGGCGCTGTCCACCAGCCACGTCGCGCCCAGCCCCAGCAGGCCCAATCCTCCGAGTACGAGAACGATCTGCACCGGCAGACGCTCAAGCCATCCCGCGGCAGCGGCGCCGAACTCCTTCGCATACTCAGCCTGCACTGCCGCGACCTCGCGCCGGGTCCGCCGGATCACAAGCACGGTGTAGGCGACAAGACCTGCCACCAGCAGCAGCCCATCGAACGGGCCAATTCGCCCATCCTGCGCCATCACGAAGACCAGCACGGACAGTCCAACTACCAGCGGCACCTCGAAGCGCACCAGTTGCTGCTGCACCATGAGCGGGGCGATCAGCGCAGCCAGTCCCAGCACGGCGAGCACGTTGAAGATATTGCTCCCTACCACATTGCCAACGGCGATGTCGGCCTGCCCCGCAAGTCCGGACTGCACGCTCACCGCCAGTTCCGGCGAGCTGGTGCCGAAGGCGACTACGGTCAGGCCAATCACCAGGGGAGAGATGCCGAAGCGCAGCGCCAGTCGCGACGCCCCGCGCACCAGCAGATCTGCACCAATCACGAGCACGGCAAGACCCGTGACCAGAAGCACCCAGTTGGTGAGTTCCAAGGTATTCTCTCTTCAGCGACCGGGCGAGAACAGCAGCACCGTTCGTCTTGAGCCACCTAACGATCGCGTGTTCAGCGGCGGCGCACAAGCGCCGTCCGCTGCAACACGTTGTTGGGCAGCGATCTCTACGCGTCGCGGTCGGCCATCACTGCGGCGGCCTCCGCCGAGGTGCGGACGGGCACGATCTCGAAGTCGACCAGCTCACGCCCGGCCGCGCACCAGCGCTCGAGCAGGGCGCGGTCGTCGGTCCTCATGATCTGCCAGCAGGTGGCGAAGTCGAGGTCCATCCAGCTGGCCACGTACTCCAGCCCTTCGACGAGATGCCGGCCTTCCTTGCGCAGGCGGCGGTAGATCTCGGCGGCCGCGCCGGGCTTGAAGCGCTCGATCACCATGTAGAGCATCGCGTTCCCTCCGAACTGATCACTCCGACGAGACCCTGTCTGCCCAACAACTGAGTTGAGCGGTCCGCTCCAACGAATGGTTAGGCGGCACTACGCGATCGTGAGCGCTCGCGCGAGACGCACCGGCACGCGTCACAGCACGCGCTCCAGATGGATGTCATCGGGTTCGAGCGCGAAGAGCCGTTCATTCGGCGTCGCCAGCGGCTTGAAGCCCTGACTCATATAGAAGTCGACTGTCCCACGCGTCGGCGTCGCCGACACGTACAGTCGCCGCGCACCGTCGGTACGGGCCAATCGGACGACCTCGTTCGTCAACTCACGACCGATACCGTGACGACGCCACGGCTTGGTCACATGGAGAACGGCTAGGTGTGCTGGGGTCTCAGGCGTAGCTCGCACGTAGACCGCGAATCCGATGAGATTGTCACCATCGAAGGCGCCAATCGGCACGCCACCTGCGCTCACCAAGCGCGTCCACTGCTCGATGCGGTGCTCGATGGTGACCTCTCCCGGCTGACCCCAACGCGGCGCATCGATATCCGCCTCAATCAACTCCAATATCTGCCCGCGTTGCCTGTACTGCTGTGTGATTCGTTCCGACCGGTCGATCTCACCGATGCGAGCCAGCTCGAGGACAGACATCACGCGTGTGGCGGTCACAGTGCCCCCTAACGACTCGGCGGCTCAGCGGCGGGCGCGAGAGGGAGCGTAGCGACCGACGCGGCCGTCCGCTGCAAGCGCGGGTTAGACGCCATGGCGCACCATCGCGCGTTCGATCGCTTCCGCCGTTCGCGTAAACCCCTTCAGGTGAGCGAGACCGACTGCTGTGTCGCCAAAATCGTTCGCCAGGTACGCGTTGGCTCCGGCCTCCATCAGATCCTCGATCATGTCAGTTCGACCATGGAGAGCCGCGAGCATGAGTAAAGACCAGCCGAACTTGTTGCGGAGATTGACGTCGCCGCCCCCGGACACCCAGGCCCGCACCCCTAGGCGATCCCCGTGCTTGATGAGGCGATGAACGCTCTCGAATGTCTCTTCGGTCTCGTCGACCATCTTCTTACGGGCGTCTAACGACACGGCGGCTCAGCGGCCGCGCACTGTTCTTTCGTGTCGACGATGGCACGGCCGAGCAGGTGTCTCACGCGGCCCGGTCCGCTGCAGCCGCGGGTTAGCTGGCGTCCCGTCATCGCCCTATCGAAACCAAACCGAGGATGGACAGCGGTAAGCCGGCACAGCAGGCGAAGAACCATCTGCGTGCGCGTAGTCCCGACTCAGTGAGGAGCGATGGCCGAAAGCAGATGTTGAAAGGGTTGTAGACGAACCGCCGATCGAAGATCGCGACCCCACCCTGCCGACCGCGAACCATTCGACGTGCGAAGTAGAAGTAACCGACCCAGGACCCGAGGGCGCACAGCAACAACATCCATCGGAGGCCCATCAACAGCATCGCCTGATCCGCCATTGCTGCTCCCGCCCAGCTAACGACTCAGCGGTTCAGCGGCGGCGCGCCAGCGCCGTCCGCTGCAAACGCAGGTTAGCCAGCTACTCACGATCATTGAACACCCCGAGATCCCGCTTCCGCTTCACCAGCGACTTGATCTTCTTGACGCTCCGACCCGAGTGCTCCGTCCAGGAGATTTCAGCACCGTCCTCCAGCTTCTCATAGACCGGCAGAAGTTCGGTGAGACCCTCATACCGCCACGCCCCACGCCGCTTGGAATCCGAATCACATGCCTCGTGCCCGTTCGACAGCCGACCTAGCGCGACGGCTTTGCGGAAGGCCTCCTCGCGCGTCCGTGCCCGAACGAGGACAGTATTCTCCCAGGCCACGCACCGCCGCGCGAGATTTGTCCTGT
>DATJZY010000104.1 GCA_035577985.1 Candidatus Eisenbacteria bacterium | reverse complement strand
GCCTGCGTCGCCAGGTCGGCCGCGGTGGGCTCGGCGAAACACGGCCGACCGAGCAGGAGCAGGCACACACCCAGCAGAGTGGCGCGCACGAGCAGGCGCTGGCGCATGTGAGGGCGGAATCATGCAAGACCGTCGCCGGGGAGTCAACGCGGGTCGGGCGAGGCCGGGAAAAGCTAGACCCGGCGAGACAAAATCGGCGCCGATACCGCCTCGAAGCGCCACATTGCTGACGCAAGCGAGCCGGATCACGTTCACTTTTCGCCAGCGGTGACGATCCGAAAGCGCTGATCCTCCGGCCCTGCGTCGGCCGATCGTCGGCACGGGGGTTGCTGCCTGTCCTCCGAGGCCCATGGCACTTTTCCGCAGGCACCGCCGTCATCGGTCCAACGACGCCTCGAAGGGGAACCGCCGGGAGACCCGCCCCAACCCGCCGACGACACCCCTGCTGGAGCAGTTGCGTGCCATCTCGGCTGCGGCGGCGGTCCCCGAGGACGCCCTCGAGCCGGCCCTGCGGGCCATCGTCGACTCGACCAGCGCAATCGCCGGGGCGCTGTGCCTCTTCGATCAGCGTCATCAGGTGCTGCGGCTCTCGGCCGAGGTGGGGTTGTCGGACGAGGGGTGCCGGAAGCTGCGGACGATCCGGCGTGCCGATCCGAGCTGCTGGGACATTCCTCTGCACGGCGTCGTCAACCGGCGCGCGTATCTGATCGAGAACGCGTCCCAGAACCGGTACGTTCCGCCGCTGCTCGGCAAGCAGGTCGCGATGCGCACCATCGCCTGCATCCCGGTGCACGTCGGGCTGACCCCGCTCGCCTCGGTGGTGCTGGTCACGACACCGCCGCGCGCGTTCGCCGAGCGCGACATCACGATGCTGTGGAAGCCGCTCCGCGAGCTCGCCGCCATGATCGAGCGA
Source organism: Candidatus Eisenbacteria bacterium (assembly GCA_035577985.1). NCBI lineage: Bacteria > Candidatus Eiseniibacteriota > Candidatus Eiseniibacteriota bacterium. The sequence goes on along the minus strand of DATJZY010000104.1, from coordinate 54,455 downwards.
GTGCGGCGGCAGGCCGGACCGGGGGACACGCCGAGCGAAGCCGCGGCGCACGTCCCGCTCGACGTGCTCGCGCTCTCCGCCGAGCGCGATCGCCTGCGGGCGGAGCTGGCGGGTCGCGCCGCGGAGTTCGAGCGCCTCACCACCATGCTCGGGGCGAGCCGCGAGGAGATCGCGCGCATCAGTACGGCGCTCGACACGGCGGTCGCCGAGCGTGGGGAGATCGCGCGCGACCTCGAGCGGCTGCGGACCCAGACCGAGGAGACGAGCACCCTCGCGCAGGCGCTGGCGGAGGCGGAGCGCGAGCGGCAGCGGCTCGTCGAGTCGCTCGAGACGTCGGCGCGCGACGCCGAGGCGCGCGAAGCACGCGCAATCGCCCAGGCGCGCCGGGACGCGGAGAGCGCCGGGGCGGCGCGGGATGCCGAGTGGGAAGCGGCCCGGCGCACGCACACCGAGCAGCTCGCCGCGGCGGCACGCCTGGCCGAGGAGCGGGCGCACGAGATCGCGCGCCTGTCGGCGCGCGTCAGCGAGCTCGAGACGGGGGCGGTGGCGGAGCGGGGCGGCACGCATCGGCGCGACGGGGAGATTGCGCGCCTGACGGCCGCTCTCGAGGCCGCAGCGTCGCGGGAGACGGACCTCCGCGCGCGCCTGGCGGCCCGGGAGGCGGAGCGTCTCGCATCGTCGGACCCGGAGCTGGCGACGGCGCGGGAGGCGCTCGAGGCAGCCGAGGCCGCGCGGGCGCGTGCCGAGGAGCGCGCGGCGAGCGTCGATGCGGAGCTGGCGGTCGCCCGCAGCTCGGTCGACGAGTTGCAGGCGGAGCTCACGTCGGCGCGCGAGGAAGTGGCGCGGCTGCGCGAATCCGAGCGGACGGCGACGGCCGAGGCGGAGCGGCACTCGGCTTCGCTCACCGACGCGCAGAGCCACGAGGCCGAGCTGCGCGCCCGCCTCGAGGTCGCCGAGCGGGTTCTCAGCGACGTCACCGCCGAGCGGGACCGGGCGAACGAGGAGGCACGGGGACACCAGAGCGCGATCACGCACGTGGAGGTGCGGCTCGAGGCGATCGCGGCCGAGCGGGATCAGCTCCGCGAGGCGCTCGCGCGCAGCGAGGCCGAGTGCGCGCGCCTGCGCTCCGCGCTCGAGTCGGCGCGCTCGGAGGACGCCCGCGTGGAGTCGCTGCTGTCGCAGGAGCGCAACGAGCAGGCGCGGCTGGGCGAGCGCCTCGCCGAGGCAGAGGCCGCCGTCATCCGACTGGAGGCGATCTCCAACGAGCAGCGCAGCGAGCTCGCCGAGCGGGAAGCGGAGATCGTCCGCCTCACGGCCGACAACGCGCAGCTCCTGATCGAGCGCGATCAGCTCCTGTCCGACCGCGAGCACGTGACCGAAATCGCGGTCGACACCGTCGACCTCGAAGCCGCGGCGATCGTCGCGCCGGACGCCGCGACCGTGACCCGCACGGACGCCGTCACCGTGATCAACGTGCACGCGACCGAACCCGAGCCCGAGTTCGTCGCGACCGGCCAGCCGGTCGTGGTCGTCATCGACTCGGAACGCACGTGGAGCGGGATCGGCATCACCGGGCACGACGTCGCCGTCATCCGGCCGGGCGCGAACTCGGTGAGCAGCGTGACCGAGCTCTCGCCGGTTCGCATCATCGCGAACCTGGCGGCGCCGGGCGCGATCACGGCGCTGCTCGCCCTGCGAGCCGGCGGATCGACCACCCGCTTCTGGGGCTGCATCGCGGACGCCTCGAGCGATCGCGCGATCGCCCTCGGCGCGATCGAGCCGGTGGTCGGGCCGATCGATCCCGACGCCGTGGTGGCGGCCCTCGGCTCGTACGCCGGGCGCGACGGGCGCATCGTCACGACCGGCGCCGACGTCGACGCCCTCATGAGCCTGCGCCAGGCGCTGTCGCGCCGGCGCGCCTCGGTGTCGATGGCGTGGGACGCCAAGCAGGCGCGCGAGATGCTCGGTGTGGTGCGACCGCACGCGGTCGTCGTCGACATGAGCATGCCGAAGCGCGACGGCTGCGCGATCGTCTCGGCCCTGGCCGCGCTCGACCCGCTGCCGCTGGTCGTGCTCGTCGCCGGCCAGAACGACCCCGCGCTCGACTTCACGCAGCTCCTGGCCGATCCGCCTCGCGACACGCAGATCTCGCGCATCCGCGAGGTGGTGACGAAGCTGTCGAACTGCAGCGAGGAATCGCTGCCGCAGCTGGGTGCTCCTGCAAAGCCCGCGCAAAAGGTCGCGAACACGCGCTGGGTCGGGTAGCTCCGACGGTTTGACAGCCCGCGGACCAGCCCGTACCGTGCGCCGCAGCACGGAGCGGTGATGCTGGCGAGACGAGCGAGCCCGCAAGCACTTCTCGACGAGCTGCAGGCGGCGGAGGCGGCGGGGGCGGACGCCCTGGGCCATTGGCTGGCGACGTGCAGCGACCCCGCGCTGCGCGGTGGCCTGCGGGTGATCCAGGCGCGCGACGCGGCCCACGCACGGATGGCGCAGCGGCGCCTCGCGGCGCTCGGTGCGACGCCCCGGCAGGAGGTGAGCCGGCAGCTCGCGCAGCTCTGCGGCGTGCTCGCCGCCCCGGACGTGTCGAACCGATCGAAGCTGGCGATCCTCCTGTCCCGCTTCCCGTCGGAGAAGAGCGACCCCGTCTCGACCCTCCTGCACGAGCTCGACGACGACGAGACCCGCGCCCTCCTGGAGACGATCCGGGACGACGATCGCGCGAGCGTGCGCTGGCTCCACGACGTGGGCGCGATGCTCGGCACCGGCGAGGAACCCGCGCTGCCGTCGCCAACCGCGTCGCTGCTGCGCTTTCTCGATGCCTATCGCGCCGCCGAGGAAGCCGGGGCCGCGGTGATCGGCGCGTGGGGCGGCGTGTGTGCCCTCCCCGGTCTGCGTGGCGGCCTCGATACGATCGCCGAGCGCGAGGCGACCCATGCGGCGCTGCTCGCCGCGCGCCTCGAGGAGCTGGGCGGCGTCGTGCTGATGAACCTGCGCGACGACGTGCTCGACGCCGCGCACGCGCAGCTCGCCTCGCGCGACGTTCCCGATGAGGAGAAGCTCGCGACGGTCCTGGCGCGCTTCGCGGACGACGATCTCGTGGCGCGCCCCGTGCGCGAGGTCGCCGACGCCCTCGACGACGACCCGGAGACGCGCGAGATGCTGCGCGTGATCGCGGCCGGCGAGGCCGCGACGTTCTCGTGGCTGCGGTCCTACCGGCGCGCGATGAGCGAACAGCCGCGCGGCGTCTCGCTGCGCGTGCTGGACGGAGGACGGTAGAAATCCGCCCCGAGCTACAGCTCGGGGCGGGAGAGGACGCGAGGGTGGAGCGGGGGTGGTACGCGCGACCGGTATGCCGCGGCCAGCGAAGCTGGCGCGGCACCCGAGGCACGCACGCCGCGGCGCTCGGTCCGCTCGCGCCCACACCATCTCGGGCACCTGACGCGCATCCGGCTCGATGACCCATCGCCAGGGTGGGCGAGGGCGCCGGGTGGGTGCGGGCGATCTCCGCAGCGCGGTGGGCGGCAGTGCGGCGGAGCGGGGGTGCGCGAGGACCGTGAGCCCGCACCCACCCGGCGCCCTCGCCCGCCCGCGCATGAAGGGCTCGCCGGAGGCGGTTCGGGTGGCGCGGATCAGCGCGTGTGCGTCACCCAGCGCCCGATGACCTCGGCGACGTCCGCCAGCACCTGGGCATCGGTGCGGCCGGTGCGCTTGGGGACGTGGAAGCCGTGGTCGGCGTCAGGGATCGCGTGCAGGGTGGCGGCCGGGAGGTGCGAGAGCACGCCTTCGAGGAGATCCCATTGCGCGAAGGTGTCGCGGGTGCCCTGCACGAAGAGCATGGGCGGAACGATCTTCGCCAGGTGGGCCGCGCGGCTCGTGCCGGGTTTGCCCGGCGGGTGTAGCGGAAACGCCAGGAAGACGAGCCCGTCGACGGCCGTGCCGGCGGCGGCGACGTGGGAGGCGACGCGGCCACCCAGCGAGCGCCCGCCGATCGCAAACGGGCGCGGCGCGCCGGCGCGGACGGCGTCGATCACGGCCGTGTACGCCGCGACCAGAACGGGCATCCGGTCCGGCGCGCTCGGCCGGCCGCGCGCGCGGTACGGAAAGTTGAACGTCACGGCGACGAGCCCTGCCGTCGCGAGGAGGCCCTGCAAGCGTACCAGCGCCGGATGATCCATGTCGGCGCCGGCGCCATGCGCGAGGACGAGCGTGCCGCGCGGCGGCGTCGCCCGGGGCGGCGCGACGACGCGAACGGGCAGCACCGTCCCGTCCGGCAACGCGACGCGATCGACGCTCATGTCGTGTGCATCGCGCCGGCCGTGATCCGCCCCGTGCTCTCGAGCATCGCGAAGCGCGCCTCGGTGACGTGCGGAATGCCCGCTTCGCGTAGCGCGGCGCGAAGCTCGGCGTGGGTCACGAGCTCCTTGCGCATCGCGGCCTCGTCGATCTTCCCGTCGTGGACGAGGCGCGTCGCCTCGCCTTCGATCAGGCGCTCCAAGCGACGGCTCTTGAACGTGAGCCAGGCGAGCGCGCCGTTCATGACGAAGATCGTGAGCGCGCCGATGACGCCGCCGGTCACCGAATTGTCCGGGCCGATCATGGCGTTCTGGAGCACGTTGCTGATGATCAGGAGCACGACGAGGTCGAACGGCGTCAGCTGGCCCACCTGGCGCTTGCCGGAGATCCGGAACGCGACCAACAGGAAGAGGTAGCCGATGGCGCCGCGCGCGACACGCTCGAGCACCGAGACTTCGGGAACCCACATGTGCGATGTCCTCCCGCCGCCGTGCGTAGCAGAGAAGCCGCGCTGCCTCGACTTGCGGGGTCGATTGCGGTAGCGACGGCCGCGATGACGAACGGCCCGCTGATCGGGCTCACCGGTGGAATCGGGTCGGGCAAGAGCACCGTGGCGACCATCCTCGCCGACCTCGGCGCGCACGTGATCGACGCCGACAAGATCGGGCACGAGGTCTATCTGCCCGGCACCGAAGGCTGGGAGCGCGTCGTCGGAGCCTTCGGGCGCGGGATCGTCGCACCCGACGGCACCATCGACCGCAAGCAGCTCGGGGCGCGCGTCTTCGCCGATCCGGCGGCGCTCCGACGCCTCAACGCGCTCGTCCATCCGCTGATCGGCGAGGAGATCCGGCGGCGCATCGCGGCGGCCCGGGCGAATGCCGACGGCCGTCCGATCGTGGTCGAGGCCGCGATCATGCTGGAGGCCGGGTGGCGCTTCTTCGACCGGATCTGGGTGGTCGTGGTCGAGCGCGACACGGCCGTCGTGCGCTGCACGGCGTCGCGCGCGCTCACCCGCGAGGACGTCGAGCGGCGGATCGACGCCCAGATGTCGAACGCGGAGCGCCGTCAGGCCGCCGACCTCGTCATCGACAACAACGGATCGCTCGCCGAGCTGCGGGCGCAGGTGGAGAAGGCATGGCACGCATTGCGGGCGTGATGGGCGTCGTCGCCGTCCTCGGGATCCCGGCCGCGTTCGCGGCGAATCCGTGCGACGAAGGGCGTGAGCGCACGGGGATCGGCGTGGCGGTACGCGACGGCGTGCTCGTCGTCGATGCGGTCGACGCCGGCTCGGCGGGCGCGACCACGAGCGCCCGCGCCGGCGACCTCGTGCTGCAGGTGAACGGCGTCGTGCCGCGCTCGTGCGCCGAGTACGCCCGCGCGGTTCGGGACGCGCGCGACGGCGACAAGGCGCTCCTCCTGCTCGTCGGGCGTGCCGACGGCGAGGTGGCGCTGGCGCTCGGGCGCCGCACGTGGGGCGGACCGGGAGGCGCACCCGCAGCCGTCGCCATCCTGCCGACGCCCGCCGTCGCGGCGCGCCGCCCCCCTCTCCCGGAAGCGCCACCGCCCTTCCCGCCCGACGTCGCGGTGTCGGTCGACTCGGTCGTGACCGACCTGGGCGCCCTCGTGGGGCAGACGCGCGCCGGGCTCGGACGCTATCGCGAGGCGGTGACGAATGCGCGCCGCGGTGTCGAGACCCTCGCCGTGCGCAAGGACGCGACGCCCGAGACCATCACGACCCTGCGTCGCGTGGCGCGCCTGCACGAGGTGGCGGTCATCGCGTGGGGCGACATGGACAAGATCCGCGAGCGCAACGGAATCCCGCAGCGGCTTCCCATCCCCGATGCGATGACGGCGCCGTTCTTCTCGGGATCGCCCGAAGAGCAGGCGATCGACGAGTTCGAGTTCCTGCGCGAGACGGTGGCTTCCGAGCCGAGCGGGGGCCGCTTCAGCGAATCGTCCGGCGAGTGGCGCCCGACGGTGGCGCGACGGCTCGCGTGGGAGCAGGCGGGCGGAACGCTGGGCGGCGTGGCGTCGACGCTCGCGACGGCGCCGTAGGGGGGCCGGCTCAGCCCCGGCCGCTCTTGCGGGTGGCGCGCTCCTTGCGCACTTCCTTCGCGCGCTCGCGGGCGGTGACCTTGCGCCGTTCCTTCCGGCGCTTGCGCCGGCGTCGAATCTCCCGCTGACGTTCGGATCCCATCGGGGGCCATGTATATTGCACCGCCGTGGGCGGCAAGTCGGATGCGAAGCTTCTCTCACCCGCCTTCGTCCGCCTGACGGTCGCGAACTTCTGCTTCTTCCTCACGTTCGCGTCCTTCTTCCTGCTGCCGCTCCACGTGCGCGCGCTCGGCGGAACGGAGCGGACCGTCGGCTTCGTCATGGGAACGAACGGGGTCGCGGGCCTCGTGAGCCTCTTCCTGCTGGGACCCGTGCTCGACCGCTTCGACCTGCGCTTGTTCCTGCGCGGCGGCCTCGCGCTCATGGCCAGCGCGACGCTCGGCTTCCTGTTCATCGACCGCATCGGCGTCGCGCTCTTCGCGCTCCGCGTCGCGCAGGGATTCGCGTTCGCGGCCGGCTACAACGCCGCGTCGACGCTCGCGGTCGAGCTCGCCCCCACGGGCCGGCGCGCGGCGGCGCTCGGTCTGTTCGGGGTCTCGACGCTCGGCACGCACGCGCTCGCACCGGCGATCGGCGAGGGTCTCGTCCATCTGGGGGGCTTCCGGCTCCTGTTCCTCGTCGCCGCGGCGTACTCCGCGGTGGGCCTGCTCCTCACGATCGGCCTGCCGCCGACCGTCGGACATGCCGCCGCTCGTCCCGCCCCGCTGATCCTCGGCGAGACGCTCGTCGCGACCATCGCCACGACGGCCCTCATGGGCTTCGCGTTCGGCACCGTCATCACGTTCGCGCCCACCTTCGTGCACGACGCGCATCTCGGCTCGGTCTCGACGTTCTTCCTCAGCTACACGGCGGCGGCGATCGGCACGCGCTTCGGCGCGGCCGGTATCGGCGACACCCTCGGTCACCGGCGCGTGGTCATGCCGGCCCTCGCCGTGCTCGGCGGCGCGATCGCCGGGCTCGCCACCGTCCACAGCGCGGTGACCCTGGCCGCGGTCGGCGTCGTGTTCGGAACCGCGCAGGGCATCGTCTACCCGACGTTGAACGCGTTCACGATCGACCAGGCCGCGCCCGGGCAGTTCGGCCGCGTCCAGACCCTGTTCAACGGCTGCTTCAACCTGGGCGTGACGACCGGCGCGTTCGCGCTCGGCGCCGTGGCCGACGCCTGGGGGCACCGCGTCGTGTTCCTGTGCGCGGGCGCCGTCGCGGGGCTGGCGCTCGGGCTCTTCATCGTCGGGACGCGCGACCCCGCGCTTGACAGAGCCGGGAGCGCGAGCGGATAGGACGCCGCGTGACGCTGGACTATCGCAGCGTGCCGATCCTCGTCGTCGACGACGAGCCCGACATCCTCGCCTCGTTCGAGTTCAGCTACGGCGACGAGTTCACGGTGCTGAAGGCGACGGGCGGCGTCAAGGCGCTCGAGATCCTCGCCAGCGACGACGTGGGCGTGATCGTCGCCGATCAGCGCATGCCCGGCATGGACGGCGCCGAGTTCCTCGAGCGGTCGATGGAGATCCGCCCCGACGCGATCCGGATCGTGCTGACCGGCTACACCGACGTCGATGCGCTGGTGCGAACCGTCAACCGCAGCCGCATCTACCGCTACCTGAGCAAGCCCTGGGACGACGAGGAGATGCGCTCGGCCCTCGCGCGCGCCGTCGAGCTCTGCCACCTGACGCGGGAGAACGCGCGCCTGGTCGAGGAGCTGCGCCGCGCCAACGAGCGCCTGGCGGCGGAGAACGCGTATCTCCGCGACGCCCGTCCCGATGCCGGCCGCATCGTCGGCGACAGCCCGCCGATGCGCGAGGTGATGGCCCTCGTCGCGAAGGTGGCGCCCGCCCCCACGACCGTGCTCCTCGAGGGCGAGACGGGAACGGGCAAGGAGCTGGTGGCGCGCGCGATCCATGCCGCGAGCCCGCGCAAGGAGCGCCTGTTCGTCGCGGTCAACTGCGCCGCCCTGTCCGAGGGGATCCTCGAGAGCGAGCTCTTCGGACACCGCAAGGGCGCGTTCACCGGCGCGCTCGCCGACAAGAAGGGCCTGTTCGAGGTCGCCGACGGCGGGACGCTGTTCCTCGACGAGATCTCCGAGACGAGCCAGTCGCTCCAGGCGAAGCTCCTCCGCGTGCTGCAGGAGGGCGAGATCCGGCCGGTCGGCGACACGCGCGATCGCAAGGTCGACGTGCGGATCATCGCCGCGACCAACCGCAAGATCGACGAGGAGCTGAAGGCGGGGCGGTTCCGCGAGGACCTCTTCTATCGCCTGAAGGTGTTCCCGATCCGGCTGCCGCCGCTGCGCGACCGCATGGAAGACCTGCCGGCGCTCGCGAGCCACCTCGTGCGCCGGCTCGCCGCGCAGGTCGGCAAGGACGCGCGCGACCCGACGCCGGAGGCGCTGGCCGCGCTGCAACGCTACGCGTTTCCCGGCAACGTACGCGAGCTCGAGAACGAGCTCGAGCGCGCCATCCTGCTCGCCGAGCCCGGCGCGCCGATCACCGAGGACCTCCTGTCCGACCACGTCACTTCGACGCCCGTGCCCGGTGCGCCGCCGAGCGTCCTGCAGTCGCGCACCGACGGCTTCGAGCGCGAGCAGATCCTCGACGCGATCGAGCGTGCGGGCGGCGTCAAGACGAAAGCCGCCGAGGCGCTCGGGATCACGTATCGCGGGCTACTGAAGAAGATGCGGCGGCTCGGCCTCTGAGCCGGCCTCGCCCAGGGCCGTCGCGGGCTGCGGTACCGGCACGATCGGCAGCCTCGGTACGATCCCCTCGCCGATGCCGAGGAAGCGCGGCCGCAGCACCTCGACCAGCGCCGGGAGCAGGATGAGCGCGCTGGTCGACGAGACGACCATCGCGACGGCGATGAGCGCGCCCATGCGCACGTAGTACGAGAACCCGGACAGGCACAGCGTCGCGTAGCCGGCCGCGATGGCCGACGACACGAACAGCACGGCCTTTCCCGACGTCATGAGGGCGCGGCGGAGCGCGGTGTCGAGCACCGGCTCGTGCGTCAGCTCCTCGCGCAGGCGGAAGAGGAAGTAGATCGCGTAGTCGGCACCAATGCCGACGGCGAGCGCGGCGATGGTGGAGGTATTGGTATCGAGCGCGAGGCCGAAGAGCCCCATGAGCCCGAAGTTCACGGCGAGCGTCAACGCGAGCGGCGTCGCGACCAGGATGCCGCCGACCACCGAGCGCAGCAGCAGCCCGGCGACCACGACGATGATGACGGCGATCTGCGCGATGTTGCGCGCCTTGCCCTCGACCATCGACTGCGTCGCCGCCGACATGTTGGCGAGCGAGCCCGTGTAGCGCACGCGGTAGCCGGGCGGGAACGTCGTGCGGACGACGTCCTCGGCGACCTTCACCAGCCGCTCGCCGTCCCGCGTGCTGTCCTCGCGGGTGAGGAAGCGGACCTTCGCCGTGTCGTGCGCGGGCGTGAGCAGCGTATCGAGGCTCTCGCCGCCGCCCGAGATCGAGTACAGGAAGAGGTACTGCGCGACGAGGGCGCGCTTGGCCGGCAGATCGCCGGCGTCCGGGCGGTCGGCGTTGAGCGTCTGGTGCATCGTGCGCAGGAAGTCGACGTAGGACATGCCGGATCCGACGCCGGGCTCGGCGCGCAGGCGGCGCTCGAGCCCGTCGATCGCCTGCACGATCGCGGGCTCCTCCATGCTGCCCTCGCCCGGCCCTTCGACGAGCGCGATGAAGGTGTTGGTTCCGGCCAGGGTCGCGTTCGCGCGCGCATCGCCGATCTGCACCGGATCGGTCGCGCCGAGCACGCGGCGATAGCTCATGTCGATGCGCACGCGCAGGGCGAGGACGAGACACACGGCCACCAGCAACGCCGAGGCGACGAGCGTGCGCCGCGCCGCGCGCCCCGTCGTGAGCCGGCCGCAGGTGCGCAGGAAGGCGTCCATCCACGGATGCGCCTCCGCTTCACGCTCGCGCTCGCGCGCGGCGGGCGGGGGCAGCATGGCGCGGAGCGCGGGGATGCCGAAGAGCTCGATCACGAGCGCGGACACGATGCCGAACGCCGTGAGCAGACCGAAGGTGCGGATGCTGGCGAGGGCGAACGTCGCGAGCGAGCAGAACGACAGCGCGGCGACGACCCCCGCCGCGAGCATGACCGGCCCCACTCGCCGCATCGCCTCGACGATGGCCTCCTCCACGTCGCGCGTGCGGTCGTACTCCTCGTAGAAACGCTTCAGCACCTGGACGGCGTGTCCGGCGGCGATGGCGAGGATCAGGATCGGGGTCGCGATGTTCGCCGGATCGAGCGCGATGCCGGTGAGCCCCATCAGCCCGAGCGCCCACACGACGGCCATGAGGGCGGTCACGAGCGGCAGGACGAGACCCTGCACGGTGCGGAACGCGTGGTAGTGGACGAGGCCGATCACGAGCAGCGCCAGCGGGAAGAACAGGAGCGTGCGCGCCGTCAGCTGCGTCATACGCGCGGCGTAGACGACGATGCCGGAGTACGTGGTGTCGAACGTCCCGTCGTCGTTGGCGGCGACGGCATCCTGGACGGCGCGATAGAGGCTCACCCAGTCGGGCGTCTTCTCGGTGAGGTCGAAGCTCGCCTGGATGCTCGCCGCGGTCTCGTCCTTCGAGACGAGCGTTCCGACGTACATGTCGTGGGCGAAGACGCGCTTCCGCACCGCCTCGGCGCCGGCGGCGTCGGTCGGCGGCGTCTCCATCACCGGCTCGACCTCGATGCCGTCGGCGGTGCCGCGGATGTCCTTCACGTGGTCCGCCGCGATGCTCTGGACGAGCGCGCGGTTCACGCCGGGGACCTTCTCGATCTGCGCCGTGACGTTGGCGACCGTCTTCAAGAACGCGGGCGTGAAGACCTTGCCGTCGTGGGGGAAGAGCCCGACCACGATGAGGCTCTTGTCGCCGAAGATCCGGTAGAGGTCGTTCAGCGTCTGGATGTACGGATGCTCCTGAGGCACCAGGTGGTCGGGGTTGGCCTCGATGTGGAGCGATCGCGCCGAGCGCGCGAGGAAGGCCGTCAGCAGGACGAGGGCTGCAAGTACCATCCATCGCCGCCGGATCACGAAGCGCGTCGAGCGGGCGATGGCGTCTGCCAACATGTTGGAAGTCCTACGAAGTTGCGGCCTTGCCCGACGTCGGCGCCGGGGCGTCTCTCTCCTCCCAAAGGGGCGACGCGGCCGCAAGCGCAGGTGGCATGGCGTCGGTCAACCCCGCTGGTTGCCCTATTTGGAGCAACCAGCATACCCGACGTTCGCGCCCGTCTGCTCGTGCTTCGATAGGAACGAGCGTTCCGATCGAGCCGGTGACGCGAACGCCCGGACCTTTCGAGCATCAGAAGATGTAGCGTGCTTCCATGACGAACTCGTCGTTGGCGTGGTACTGGCCGATCACCGAATCCTCGGGTCCCCCGATCCCGAGGTAGCCGAAGCGAAAGCGCCAGTTGTCGCCGTAGCGATAGGTCACGCGCGGAAAGACGAACCACGCTCCCCGCTCGATGGCGTACACGCCGCGCATCTCGACCTCGAGCGTGTCCTGCAGGAAGCGCCGGCGGATCGATCCCAGCAGCCGGGTCTCGGGATCCGACAGCAGCTCCTCGGGTCCCGAGTCGGTGAAGACCACCTGGTTCACCTGGAGGAGCGGCAGGAAGCCGTTCACCAGGTAGTCGACCCCGACGCCCCACTCGACGCTGTCGCGATCGGGGAAGAGCTCGCCGATCGGCACGGGCGTATGACCCTGGAGCACCAGGGCGGGGCCGTACTGCTTCACCTTCTTCGGCTTGAGCACGTTGTCGATGAGCTGGCTCGTGATGCGGAGGTACGGACGGTTCTGGAACACCGCGACCTCGCCCCGCAGCGTCGCGCCGCCGAGGACCGTCGACATGTCGGCGCCCGTCATGTGGACCGTGTCGTGCGACTGCCGGAGATACGTCGTGGCGGTCACCGGGAACCGGTGGTTCGCGAGGTTCGCGATGCAGTTGCGGCAGAACGCGTGCGTGATGAGCCGCGCGTCGGGGCCGGTCTCCGGACCGGTGTAGTGCGAGATGCTCCAGTCGACGGTGCGGAACGTCCCGGACAGACGAAAGGCGCCGCCGCCGGCGTTGAAGGCGACCGGCGGGCGGTGGTTCAGCGTCCGGAAGGTGAGCGGGATGTTCACGGGCCCGTCCAGCTCGATCGGCGGCGCGCCCGGAACCGTCGCCTGCAGCACGCCGTTGAGGAGCTGCTCGGCCCGGCGCTCCGGAATGGTGGGGATGCCCGCACGGACCGACGGCGGGAACCACCGCTCTTCGGCGAGAGGGAGGCGTGGCGGAACGGCGAGCGGAATGTACGCGACGCTCGCGCGCAGCTCGCTCAGATCCATCGAGGGTAGCGCCGGCAGGAAGTACGTCGCCAGCACGGCCGGGATGCCGATCTTGCTCTCCTCGAAGTCGCGCACGAACGGGTCGTGGAGGTCGCGCGGCGTCAGGATGTCGGTCGGCGGGACGCCGTCGAGCTTCCCCCACGCGAACTTCTGGATGCCGGCGCGGACCTGCAGGTTGCCCTCGCGCAGCTCGGCGTAAGCCTCGTTGAACTCGAGCGACGGCGTGCGGTTCTGGAACTCGTGGTCCAGGTTCATGATGCCCGGATGCCCGCCCTCGAACGGCCCACCGATGCGATTGCGGAGCGTGAGCTGCAGCCGCAGCGCTTTGGAGGGCCGGGCCTGGAAGCGCAGCTCGGTGATGGCCTGCGGGCGCTGGCGCGGACCGCCAAGCGCGCCGATCGCGAGGCCGTCGACGTAGCCCGAGGCGTCGACGTGCGTCTCGGTGCCCGGAACCCGCAGATCGATGGCGCCGGCGATGCGTGTCGTCGCGAGCAGCAAGCAGACGACGACCGTGCGGGTCACGGGCGAGCTTCATAGGGGCCCGCCGCGCTCGGCGTCAACCGGAGCTACGTGCCCGTCGACTGGAGCGGGACGTCCGAGACGGGCAGCGTCACACGGAACACGGTGCCGTGCCCGACCTCGCTGTCGACCGCGATCTCGCCGCCGTGCTCGACCACCATCTGGTGGACGAGCGACAGCCCGAGACCCGTGCCCGTCTCCTTGGTGGTGAAGAACGGGTGGAAGATGCTCTCGAGCTGCTCGCGCGGAATGCCCGTGCCGTGGTCGCGCACCTCGATCGTCACCTGGTCGTCGGGGCCCGCGTAGAGCGCGAGCGACACCACGTCGTCCGCCGCGCTGGCGTCGATCGCGTTCAGCACGAGGTTGAGGACGATCTGCTTCACCTGATCCGCGTCCGCCCACACCGGCGGCACTCCCGAGTCGGCGTGCAGCTCCAGGCTCACCTGGCGCTTGCGCGCGGTCGACTCGAGGAGCCGCACCACCTGGTCGAGCGTCGGGGCAAGATCGACCGCCCGGCGCTCCGCCGAAGTCGAGCGCCCGAAGGCCAGGAGCTCGTTGATGAGGTTCGTCACGCGGCGGAGCTCGTTCAGGCTGAGCTCCCGGAAGCTCGACACGAAGTCGGGGTCGTCGAGGCGCTGCGGCAGGAGGTCCAGGAACGTCTTCACCGCCGTCAGCGGGTTGCGGATCTCGTGCGCGATGCCGGCGGCCAGCGTCCCGATCGACGAGAGGCGATTCGCGCGCTCGAGCGCCGTCTCGGAGCGTCGCAGCTCGCGCGACAGGCGCGCGTTCTCGAGCGCGACGCTGGCGGCGCTCGCCACGGCGGCGAGGAGCGTCAGGTCCTCGCGCGACACGATGCGGAAGTCGCGGTTGCGCGTGAGCGCGACGAGACCCGTGAGCCGGTTGTTCACGCGCAGCGGCAGCGCCACCTCCCATCCGCGCGCGACGAACAGGGGCGCCGCAGGCGACCGGATCGCTTCGAGCTCGGCCGTGAGCATCGGCTCGGTCAGCGCGTCGAGGGCGCTGAGCGCCGACACGTCGAGCTTGTCGCGGGGCTCGGGGTACACCTGCGCGAGGGCGCGGCTCCGCTCGTCGCGGAGCAGGATCGCGCAGCTCTCCACCTCGAGGATCTCGGTAAGCGCCTCGCCGAGGCGACGGACCAGCTCGCGCTCGTCGAGGATGTGGACGAGGTCGGAGCTGAGCACGCGCAGCCGCAGCCGATAGTCGTAGCGGTGGGCGAAGATCGCCTCCTGCACGCGCGTCTCGATCGCCTGCTGGAGGGTGGGGATGAGGACGGCCGAGAGCAGCCCCACGGCCGACACGATGCACGCCACCAGGATCGGCGCGTCGACGCCGATCGCGCGCGCAATGGCCACCACGACGAGGCTCGAGGGCACCAGCACGCAGAGGCCCGCCATCGACAGGCTCACGACCTTCCGCACCACGTAGTCGAGGTCCATGAAGCGGTGGCGCACGATCGAGTAGGCGATGATCGCGAGCCAGAGAACGTTCCCGAGGTTGCCGAGCGGGTAGACGTTCATGCCGTAGATCGGCAGGAAGTTCGTGAGCACGAACGCCACCTGGATGACGCACGCGACGAAGAAGAACTTCGCTTGCAGGCGGTGCCGCGCCGAGACCGGAACCTTGTACCGGCGCCAGACGACGAGGAGCGACATCACGAGGTACACGACGCCGAACGCGCCGTAGGCCGCGTACAGCCTGGTCGGGATCGGGTACCAGCCCCACTGGTGGGGGGCGACGTCGCGGACGAGCGTTCCCTTCACGAGGCCGACGGCCGCGAAGGTGAGGCCGATCGCGTGCCCGATCCAGGCGATCTTGCGCGCCCCGGGGCTGCGCTCCTCGGCGACGAACAGCGTCGAATGGAAGACGGCGCTCGGGGCGAGGAAGAGGCCAGTGCGGAAGAGACGGCTCCAGAACTCCGCCGCCGCCGGATCCTCGAAGTAGTAGAGGGCGAAGACGTCGACGTTCCAGAGCGCGACCATCGCGGTCATCCACGCGAACGTCCGCGTCGTCGGACCGCGCGCCCCACGCCAGAGCACCGTGCCGCCGATGAGCAGATTGGCGACTGCGGCACCCAGCGGGACGATCCAGTCGTGACCCAACATGGGTAGCTCGATTCTGTGACCACCCCCACAGAGTCTCAAGCAGGAGGCGTCACAGCGCCTGCGTCTGTTCCGTCTGTCGTGCAGCCCAGGCAGTAATTTGACCAGCGAGAGGGCGCGCCGAGCGGTGGAGACACGATCGTGACCCTCGTATGCTGGAAGCTCTCTTCGGGCGATGACCTACGACCTGGCGATTCGAGGCGGGATGGTGGTGGACGGAACGGGCGCGCCCGGCCGTCGCGCCGACCTCGCGATCGACGGCGATCGGATCGCGGTCGTCGGCTCGCCGTCGGGCGACGCGCGCCGCACGATCGACGCCACCGGCCGCGTCGTCGCGCCGGGCTTCATCGACGTCCATTCGCACGACGACTTCGCGCTCCTCGGTCGACCCGCGTGCGAGGCCAAGGTCATGCAGGGCGTGACGTCGGTCGTGATCGGGAACTGCGGCTTCGGCGCCGCGCCGCTCGGCCCGGCCTATCTCGGTTTTCTCCGCAGCTTCGGCCCCACCCTCTTCGGCCCGCTGGGCGACCCGTCGTGGCATACGACGGACGACTTCTTTCGCCTGCTCGAGCGCGAGCCGCCGTCGGTGAACGTGGCCGCCCTCGTCCCGCACGCGACGGTGCGCATGGCCGTGCTCGGCGGATCCAAGCGCGAGCCGAACCCGAGCGAGCTCGAGGCCATGCGCGACATCGTGCGTGAGGCCATGCAGGCGGGTGCGGTCGGCATGTCGACCGGTCTCTTCTACGCGCCGGGCAGCTACGCGACGACCGAAGAGGTGATCGAGGTCGCGCGCGTCGTCGGCGAGGGTGGCGGCGTGTACGCGACGCACCTGCGCGACGAAGCCGACGGCCTCCTCGACTCGGTCGCCGAGGCGCTGCGCATCGGCGAGGAAGCGGGCGTGGCGGTGCAGCTCTCGCACCACAAGGCGATGGGCGAGCGGAACTGGGGGATGGTCGAGCGGAGCCTCGCCATGATCGACGCCGTGCGCGGGCGCGGCGCCGACGTGACGCTCGACGTCTATCCGTACACTTCGCTCAGCACGACGCTGGTGGCGCTCCGCGACGCGGGCGTGCTCGAAACCGTGCCGCCGGCCGCCGTGTGGATCGCGACCATGCAGACCCTCCATGAGCTCGAGGGAAAGTCGCTGGCCGACGTCTGCATGATGTGGGGGGCGACGTCGGCGCGCGAAGCCGCCGACCTGCTCTTCGAGCGCGACGGGCGCGGCATCATCGCCATCGTCGCCGCCATGGACGAGCGCGACGTCCGGCGCGTCCTCGCGCATCCCGCGACGATGATCGGCTCGGACGGCGTGCCCTCCGTCGACGGAAAGCCGCATCCACGGCTCTACGGGACGTTCGCGCGCGTGCTCCAGGTGTACGTGCGCGAGCAGGGCGTGCTGTCGCTCGAAGAGGCCGTCCATCGCATGACCGGCCTGTCCGCCCGGCGATTCGGGCTCGCGGATCGCGGCATGATCGCCGAGGGACGACACGCCGACGTCGTCGTGTTCGATCCGAAGACCGTCGCTACGCAAAGTACATACGAGGACCCGCGGCAGTACCCGGTCGGGATGGACGCGGTGGTGGTGAACGGCGACGTCGTCGTCGATCGCGGCGCGCACACCGGCGCGCGTGCGGGACGAATGCTGCGGAGTCGCGCCCGAGCTTGACAGCTTGATCGCAGCCTGCGTATGCCCTGCGCGAGATGGCTGCGGTCTCGCACCGACCATCCGAGCCACCCCCGACCGTGGCGCAGGGCCGTCCGCGGCTCCCGCGCGAGATCTACGAGGTCCGATCGGCCGAGGGTCTCCTGTTCGTCGGCGTGAGCCTCGCGGCATTCGTCGGGTTCGGGCTCCTCGCGGCCTGGGTCGCAGCGCGACCCTGGTCGCTCGCGCTTCGCATCGTGCTCGCCGCGCCGCTGCTCGTCCTGGCGGCACAGGGGGCGCACCTGCTCGGTTTCGTCGGACACGAGGGCATCCACCTGCTGCTCCACCGCAACAAGCACGTGAGCATGATCCTCGGCTCCCTCTTCTCGGCGATGACGAGCTTCAGCGCCGTCGGCTACGGCATCGCGCACTGGAACCACCATCGCTACACGAACCAGGCCTCCGATCCCGACGCGCGGCTCTACCCGCAGTTCCGCACCTTCTGGACGCGGTGCCTGTTCGCCCGGAGCGCCGGAAGCCGATCGCATCTGCGCAACACCGTGCAGGTTGCGCTCGGCAGGACGCTCCCGCTCGGCTACCGCCTGCCGTTCTCGGCACGCGAGCAGCAGGTGCTCGCGTGGTGCAACCTCGGCTTCCTCGCGATGTGGGCGATTCTCTACCTCGGGCTCGCGTACGTGAACCCGTGGCTCGCGCTGTTCACGGTCGTGCTGCCGCTCGCGCTCGTCGTACCGATGTCGGGACTCCGCGGCTACGTCGAGCACGCCGGCACCGGGATCGGCGTCTTCCGCGACTCCCGCAGCTACGCGTCGCCCTTCTACACGCTGCTGTTCTACGGCAACAACTTCCACCTGGAGCATCACCTGTATCCGGGCGTGCCCTGCTACCGCCTGGCGGCGGTGCACCGCATGTTGCGCGACGGCGGATACTACGAGCGCTGGCAGTCGCCCGTCGACGCAACCATCCTCGGGCCGCTGCGGCACACGACGAGCGCCTCGCAGTATCCCAGCCCGGCCGACGCCGACCTCGCGTACGATCCCTTCGCCGACACGCCGCGCGGCGCCGCGGCGCCGCGGGGCGCGAGCGCGGTTCCGCTGCCACACGCCTAGGAGGCCGAGCTCTCCGCGCAGCACTCGGGACGCGGACCGCCCGCCGTTCCGAGCTTCCCGTCCGGCGCGCGCACGAGCACCCGCGTGTCGTCGCAGCCCCACTGGATGCTCACGTCGTAGCGGCGATCGCCGCGCTGGCGCACGTCCGTCGTGGTCGTGCCCTTCTTCGCCCGCACGTCGGGACACTCGATCCCGTCGAACACGATCCGTGCGATCTCGTGCGCCTCGGCCGAGAACGTCGTGCGGTCGATCCGCACGACCGAGAGGAACGCCCACACGCAGAAGACCGTGATCGCGATCGGAACGGCGGTCAGCAGCCGCCCGAGCAGGGGCCGGCGCGCACGCAGGTCGAACCACCAGTCGCGCGTGAGCGTGAACGCGTTCACGGTGTTCCACGCGCCGCGCCCGAGGAACACGAACGCCATGAGGCCGATCTTCGCGTCCGGACCCCAGTCGAAGAGCTGGTAGACGTACCGCCCCGGCGTCCACGCCATCCACGACTGCCCGACGTCGGGGAAGAACACCAGGAAGAGATAGGCGCCGAGCGCCTTCACCACGCCCAGGTGCGGCGCGAAGCGGGTCCTGCGCACGAACGCGTGGAGGACGAGCGCGTAGAAGCCGATGTAGGCGAGCACGAACGAGTACGCGTCGTGATAGTGCGCGTGGTACGCCGCATCGAACAGGTTCGAGCCCAGCACCGCGACGCCGCTCGCGAGTGCGACGAGCGCGCCGACGACGTTCAGCGCCTGGATCGTGCGGGGCATGCGCCGCGGGTCTTAACGGGCCGACGCCGGTGTTGACAAGGCGCTTCCCGTCGGGGCAGGTTCTCCGGATTAACTCCAAGGAGGCTCTTTGATGCTGCTCGAAGGGAAAGTCGCAATCATCACGGGCGCGGGTCGCGGGATCGGCCGCGAGCACGCGCTCCTCATGGCCAAGCTCGGCGCCAAGATCGTCGTGAACGACCTGGGTGCCCACTTCGACGGCACCGGCGCCCCCACCGCCACCCCGGCACAGGAGGTCGTCTCCGAGATCAAGAAGATGGGTGGCGACGCGATCGCGAACGGCGACAACGTCGCCGACCACAAGGCCGCGAAGAACATCGTCGACACGGCCATCAAGACCTTCGGCAAGCTCAACATCGTCGTCAACAACGCCGGCATCCTCCGCGACCGCATGATCTTCAACATGGACGAGGAGAGCTGGGACGCCGTCGTCGCGGTGCACCTGAAGGGCACGTTCAACATGTGCCGCCACGCGACCGAGTACTGGCGCGAGGAGCACAAGAAGGGCAACCAGCTGAACGGCCGCATCATCAACACCGCGTCCGACGCGGGCCTGCTCGGCAACGTCGGCCAGACGAACTACGGCGCCTGCAAGGCCGCCGTCGCGACGATGGCCATCATCATCGGGCAGGAGATGAAGAAGTACGGCGTGACGGCCAACGCGATCGCCCCGGTCGCGCGCACGCGCCTCACGGTCGACGCGACGCCGTCCACCGCGGCCCTCATGGGCGGCGAGGTGAAGGCGGGCGAGTTCGACGTGTGGGGTCCGCAGAACATCTCCCCGCTGGTCGCCTGGCTCTCGAGCGACGACGCGGCCGGCTGCAACGGCCAGGTGTTCCGCGTCGGCGGCCGCACCGTGTGGCCCATGAAGGGCTGGCACTCGGCCACGCGCGTCCAGAACGAGAAGCAGGCCACGTGGGACGCCGCCGCGCTCGGCAAGAAGATCAAGGAAGCCCTCGCCACGGGCGTCACCAAGCCCGAGACGATGAACGACATCTTCGCCGGAGGGATGTGAGCACGACGCCGTCGCCCCGGCGCATCCTCATCATCTGTCACGCGAACACGAGCCGCAGCATCATCGCCGAAGCGGTGCTGCTGCGGCTTCTCGCGTCCAGGGGTGTCGCCGACCGCTATGCGGTGCGCTCGGGCGGCATCGCACCCTTCGCGCGCGACGGCAGCCTGGTCTCGCTCGACGCGCGCTTCGTGCTGCGCGACATCGGCATCCATCTTCCGGAGGGCGCGGGCGCGACCGACCTCAAGCGGCAGCGGCATCTGATCGTAGAGGCCGACGTCATCCTGGCCATGACTGACGAGCAGCGCCGCATGCTCGCCAAGGACTTCCCGGAGGCCGGCGGCAAGCCGGTCGTCCTGCTGCGCGAGCTCGCCGGCGAGAGCGGCGACATCGCCGACCCCGCGATGCAGAGCGAAGACGTCTTCCGTCACTGCCGCGACGAGATCGTCCGGTGCCTGGAGCTGGGGCTGCACCGCCTGCTGGAGGGATGAGCATGTTCGGTCTCTTGAAGAAGACTCCGAAGCTCGAGCTGACCTTCACGCCCACGATCGCCGTCGCGCGCGAGCTGGCGAAGGAGGTCGAGGTGGCGGGCGAGCTGGTGGTGAAGAACGTCGGCAAGGACGCCGAGGTGAGCGACCTCGAGGTGGTGCTGGTCGCCGGCGGCACGCGCCGCATCGACCTGGACCTGCCGGCCGCGTGGAAGGGCACGCAGCGCATCCGGGCGGGTGGCGAGCTGCGCGCGCAGGCCGCGTGGAAGGTGGCGCTGGCGGCCCCGATGCGCGCGCCGGCCGCGGAGATCCAGCTCAACACGACCGCCGGCGGCAAGCACGAGCCGCTCGCGCGCTCGGCGCGCTTTCCGCTCGCGAACCAGTAGCGCCGCTCAGGACGCTTCGCGCGCGGCCTTCATGTGGCGGTGCACGAAGAGATAATAGAGCGCGCCCACGACCACGAGGAATCCGGCGAGCCAGAGCGTGACCCGGTGCATCTCGCCCTTGCTGATGTCGGCACCGACCTGCACGCCGAGGTAGCAGAGGACCGCCGACCACAGGGCCGAGCCCACGAGGGTGTAGATGGAGAACGAGAGGTAGCTCATCCGCACGATGCCGGCGGGAATGCCGATCAGGTGGCGGACCACCGGCAGCAGGCGCGACGCGAAGATGCCGAACGGGCCGTACGTCTCCGCCCAGCGCTCGGCGCCCTCGACCTTGTGCGGGGAGATGAAGACGTACTTCCCGTAGCGCATGACGAGCGGGCGCCCCGCGATGCGCGAGAACCAGTACATGGCCGTGGCGCCGATCCACGAGCCGACCGCGCCCGCGATCACGAGCGTGATCTGCCCCGTCCAGCCACCGAGACGGACGCCGAGGAACGGGATGCCGCTCGTCCACGCGAGGTGCGCCGCCGGCGGCACGACGACCTCGCTCGGCAACGGCACGATGGAGCTCTCGATGGCCATCAGCAGCGCCACCAGCGGATAGCCGCCGGCCTCGAGCGAGCGCAGATACCAGTCGAGGAGTGGTTGCAGCAGCTCCGTCACGTTGGCGCGCTGCCTTACAGGGGAACGTAGCGGGTCGCAATTGCTGAGAGATCCTCAGGCTTGCGCTCGCGCCCACTGCTCTTCCAATCCCATACGGCGCAGCCAGTCGGCGAGGGCGGTCCGATCCAGCTCGTCACCCGAGACGCTCACCATCGTGCGGATGTCGCGCAGGTGCTTCTCCGAGCCCCCTTCGCGAAAATACTCGAGCTTTCGAAGAATGACGTACTCGAGCGGCGCGACGGTGACCTCACTGCCCTCCAGCGAGAACGTGCGCGCTCGTCCTATCGCCCAGTCGTGTAGCTCATCACGATTCGACGTGTAGAGGTCCGCCTTCAGCCCAGACCTCATGTGGATCACGTTGAAGTGCCCACGGCGCTCGCGCGCGATTTCGACGGCAATGACTTCGGGTGGAGGAAGGTAGTAGTCGGATGGCGGGAAAACGCGCGAGAGCCCTGGAACGTCCGCCGGGGTGAGGAAGACCACGAGATCGATGTCGTTCGTGAAACGCGGCTCGCCGAACAACATTGCCGCGATGCTCCCGCTGACCATATAGCGAACCCCGAGCTGGGACAGGGGCCGCACGAACAGTGCGATCAGGTCAGGATCGGGCATGGAGGAAGCAGCGCTTCACTTCATCCTCGATCTGCTCCGCCGACCAGTCAGGGTGCAGATCGCGCAGAAACGCCGCCTTGAGTCGGCGGGCGGACCAATAGAGCTCGCGCGCCACGGCCCATCGCTCCTGCGGCGTCATCCGACGCAGCACGGCCATCTGCTCGGGGCGCAGCTCCTCGTCGGGCAGCACGTTCGACTTGTGCCTCAAAGGCCACGTTCCCAGCAACCCGTGCGGATCGCACCCCTGGAGTCGGGAACGAAAACCAAGCTATAGCCCTCGCATGATCTTCGAGGAGATCCGCTCCGGTGGCTGCTGCTCGTACGTGATCGCGTGCGGCGACACGTGCGCCGGGGTGGTGGTCGATCCGGAGCTCTCGCAGATCGACCGCACGCTTGCCCTCGTCGGCAAGGCCGGCGTCCGCATCCACTACGTGATCGACACGCACACGCACGCCGATCACTTCTCGGCGTCGCTCGAGCTGGCGCGACGGCTGGGCATCCCGCGGGTCATGCACCGCGCGAGCATCGCGCCGGACGTCGACGTGAGGATCGACGACGGCGAGACGCTGATCGCGGGCAAGCTGCGCATGCGAGCCATCGCCACGCCGGGCCACACCGACGACTCGATCTCGCTCGTCCTCTCGGATCGCGTGCTGACCGGCGACACGTTGCTGCGCGGCGCCACCGGGCGCACCGATCTACCGACCGGCGATCCCGAAGTGCTTCACGAGAGCCTGTTCGGAAAGCTGCTGCGGCAGGGCGATTCCCTCGCCGTGTACCCGGGGCACAACTACAAGAACACGCCGCCGACGACGATCGGCCAGGAGAAAGCCGAGAACCCGCGCCTCCAGAAGCGCGATCGCGCCGCCTTCGTCGAGCAGATGCGCGCCCTCAACCTCGGCATGCCGGATCACCTGACCGAGGCGCTGCGGACCAACCGGACCGGCGGCAAGACGGTGGCCCAGCTCCTCGACGAGGCCGCGCAGCGCATCGCGTTCATGTCGATGGAGGCGCTGCGTGATCGCGTGGAGGGCGGCGGCGGGATCGTCGTGCTCGACATCCGCGAGCGGGACGCCTTCGACGCCGGACACATTCCCGGCGCGCGCCACGTGCCGCGCGGCCAGCTCGAGCTGCGCATCGACCAGGTGCTTCCCGACCCGACGGTGCGCGTCGTCACGTGCTGCGAGTTCGGAAAGATCTCGACGCTCGCCGCGGACACGCTGCGGACGATGGGCTACGTGCGCGCGGTGGCGCTCGACGGCGGGATGAAGGCGTGGCGCGAGGCGGGGTATCCGATCGAAGCCACGGCGCCGAAAGGGTAGACGCCGTCCCCCCGCAGCTTGACGGGGCGCCGTCCGGTGGGGTTCATGGGCGCGTGACACCCATCCCCACCACCGATCTTCCGCTGGACGAAATCAAGCTCGGCTCGCCCGAGGTCTGGGCGCGCAAGGATCGCGCCGGCATCTTCGCGAAGCTGCGCGCCGAGCGTCCCGTGTCGTTCCACGCCGAGCCCGAGTTCATCGGCTTTCCGGCCGGACCCGGCTTCTGGTCGCTCACGCGCTACGCCGACGTGGTGCGCGCCTCACGCGACTCGGAGACGTTCATCTCGGGCAAGGGCTCCAACATCGGCGACCTGCCGATCGAGCTGCTCGAGTTCTTCGGCTCCATGATCAACATGGACGCCCCGCGCCACACGAAGCTGCGCAAGCTGGTGAACCGCGGCTTCACGCCGCGCATGGTGGCCTCGCTCGAAGAGAGCGTGCGCGCGACGACGCGACGGATCGTCGACGCCGTGGCGCCCAAGGGCTCGTGCAACTTCGTCGAGGAGATCGCGGCACCGCTGCCGCTCAAGATCATCTGCGACATGATGGGCATTCCCGAGGCCGACAACCGGCGGATGTTCGAGCTGTCGAACACCATCCTCGGCATCGGCGATCCGGAGTTCGGCGTCACCATGGACGTGCTCATGGCGGCGGCCATCGAGCTGTCGCAGTACGCGCAGGCCCTGGGCGAGGAACGGGCGGCCAAGGCGCGCGAGGACATCACGAGCGTGCTCATGACCGCCGACGTCGACGGCGACCGGCTGACGACGGCCGAGTTCGCGTCGTTCTTCATCCTGCTGGTGGTGGCTGGCAACGAGACCACGCGCAACGCCATCAGCCACGGCATGAAGGCCCTCACGGACTTCCCCGACGAGCGCCGCAAGTGGATGGCCGACTTCGACGGCGTGGCCCCGACGGCGGTGGAGGAGATCGTCCGCTGGGCGACGCCCGTGATCCACTTCCGCCGCACCACCACGCGCGACGTC
Organism: Candidatus Eisenbacteria bacterium; assembly: GCA_035577985.1. Lineage (NCBI taxonomy): Bacteria > Candidatus Eiseniibacteriota > Candidatus Eiseniibacteriota bacterium. Next base: position 30,044 of record DATJZY010000104.1, on the reverse strand, counting down.
GAGCTGTCCGGCCAGAAGATCCGCGAGGGCGAGAAGGTGGTCCTGTGGTACACCTCGGCCAACCGCGACGAAGCCGCGTTCACCGACCCGTACCGCTTCGACGTGACGCGCACGCCGAACGAGCACGTGGGCTTCGGCGGCGGCGGCGCGCACTACTGTCTGGGCGCGAACCTCGCGCGCCAGGAGATCCGGGTGATGTTCCAGGAGCTGTTCCGGACGCTGCCCGACATCCACGTGGTGGGCGAGCCGGACATGCTGTTCTCGGGCTTCATCCACGGCATCAAGCGGATGCGGGTGGAGTGGAAGCCGCGGTGACGGCGCCGCCGCAGCTGCTGAGCCTCGTCACACACGCGCCACCGTGGAGCATCTCGCAGCAGGACACGCTCGCGATACTCCCGCGGCTCGCCGGCGGCGCCGAAGGCGCTGCACGCTTTCGACAGACTGTCGAGCGGTCGCGCATCGAACGACGCCTCGTCGAGACACCCCTCGACGAGCTCGAGAAAATGGGGCCCGGGGCGCGATCCCGTGTCTATGAACGCCGGGTGTGCGAGGTCGCCGAACAGCTCGGGCGCCGCGCTCTCGAGGCCGCGGGGATCGATGCGGTCGACGTCGCCACTGTGATCACGGTCTCGTGTACGGGCTACATGCTGCCGTCAGTGGACGCCTACATAATCCCGCGTCTCGGCATCCCGCCACACGCGCGACGTGTGCCGATCACCGAGCTCGGTTGTTCAGCCGGCGTCGGAGCCATAGGGCTGGCAACCGAGCTGCTCACTCGACGCGCTGGTCATGCGTTGGTGATCAGCGTCGAGCTCTGCTCGTCGTGCATGCAAACCCGCGACGTCGCGCCGGCTGATGTCATCGGCAACATACTCTTCGCGGACGCGGCCGCGGCTGCCGTCGTCGGACTCGCCGCTACACGCAACGGGCCGGAGATTCTCGCAGCGCGAACCGTCCTGTGGCCGAACACCACCGACGCGCTGGGAATGCGGCTTTCGGATACCGGACTTCGCCTGTGTCTCTCCCCCGATCTCCCCGAAATCGTCGGTGACCGCCTTCCTGGGACGCTCGAAGACTTCCTCCTGGCGGACAACGTTCGACGAGATGACGTGAGCTTTTGGATCATACACCCCGGCGGTCCTCGCGTCCTCGAAACTGTCAGTGAGCGACTTCACCTCGCCGCACACGAAGTCGCGGCGTCGTGGGAGGTGTGGCGTGCCTTCGGCAACGTGTCCTCCGCAACGGTCTTCTTCATCCTCGAGGCGCTTCGACGCCGACCCATTGCGGAGGGCCAACTGGGCGTAATGATGGCGTTCGGGCCTGGTCTAAGTTGCGAACTCGCCCTGTTGCGTGCGCAGGGTTGGCTGGCTCGGACCGACACCTGACTTCGACACTCCTCTATCCCTTTTCGAAGGCTTTCAATACGTCGGGCGCCCAATAGAGGCGCCCTCGGCGACGCTCCTTGGACATGAGGCGCACCATGCCGAGCCGCTGAAGGCGGCCCAGGATCTTTTGTGCGCCTCGATAGGTGATGCCCAGGCTCTTCGCGATGGCAGTCGCCGTCGTGATCGGCAGGACGAAGAACTCATCCACCGCACGCGCCGTCAAGGCAGTTTGTTTCGCCGATCGCAGTTGGTCGTGGTACGTGTCGCGCAGCGCATTGATCCTGTGAATGCGGTCCATGGTAGCCTGCGACTCGGCAACGACGGCGTCCAGAAAGTAGTCGAACCATCCCTCCCAATCGTTGTGAGTGCTGACGCGGCGAAGGGCGTCGTAGTACCTTTCACGATTGGCCTCGAAGAACGCGCTCAAGTGCAGAAGCGGCGTGGGAAGGATCTGATATTCGCACAAGAGCAAGCTGAGTAGGAGGCGCCCGACGCGACCATTGCCGTCGAAGAACGGATGAATGGCTTCGAACTGGTAGTGGATCATCGCGAGCCGGATGAGTGGAGGGATCGTGTTGCTCGCGTGCAGGAACTTCTCGAAGTCATCGAGACACGCGTGCATCTGAGGAACCGGTGGCGGAACGAAGCGCGCCTCGAGTGGCCGTCCCGGCACGCCGATGAAGTTCTGCTCCCTACGAAACTCGCCCGGCGTCGGATCCGATCGGGGCACGTCGTGCATCAGGATGCGATGGAGCTCTCGTATGAGCCGTAGGCTCATCGGAACTGCCCGATGGGGATCCAGCCCGTGTTGCAGCGCCTGGTGATAGTTGAACACTTCGACCGCATCCGGAGGCGCCGGCCCGCCGGCTCGGGCTTCGAAGAGGGTCAGTTGTTCGAGGGTCGTCGCCGTACCTTCGATCCGACTGGAGAGAACCGCCTCGCGGCGTGCCAGCGGCCGCAGCAAAAGAGTGGGACTCAACTGGGAGACCCCCACGCCGCCGAGCCTCCCGACGGTACGGTCCGCGCTGGACAGTTTCCAAATTAAATTCGGTGACATAGCGACTATACGCGGCAGAGGTGGGGGCACGAATGCACAGCCGGTGTGCTGCGCCTTGACCAAGGAGCCCCTACATTCCGCAGAGAAATCAGTCGGTTGCATTATTGGTAGGCCCCGTAGTTCCACAAGGGCGCGATTATGATACCAGAGTGGTGATTGGTATCATAAGGGGTCCTCGGTCTGGACCCGCCGGTTCACGAACGCCGGGCGTTCACTCGCGAAGCGGAAGTACACGCCCGCTCGCGTCGGCTGGCGGGCGCACATCGCGAATGATCCGACCATCGCGAAGCTCGACGGTTCGGTCGCCGTAGGTGGCGGCCAGCGCGCTGTGAGTGACCAGGATCACCGTGAGCGGCACTTCGCGATTCAACCGCCGCAGCAAGTCGAGGACGCGTTGCCCGGTGCGTGAGTCGAGATTTCCCGTGGGTTCATCGGCAAGGATCAACGTCGGCCCCCCCACGAGGGCGCGCGCGATCGCCGCCCGTTGTTGCTCTCCTCCCGACAGCTCCGACGGGCGACGGCCGTATGCCGCAGGACTCAGCTCGACTTGATCGAGGACCGCCCTCGCACGTGTGAGCGCGTCTCGTGTTCCGACACCGCTGAACTCAAGGGGCCACATGACGTTCTCTTCGATCGTGAACGTCGGGAAGAGATTGAAGCTCTGAAACACGAAGCCGATGCGTCGAAGCCGAAGATCGCTACGCTCGTCGTCAGGAATCGACGTCATGTCCTGTCCTTCAACGACGATGCTCCCCGTCGTCGGGGTATCCAGGCCGGCGATGAGATTGAGGAGAGTGCTCTTCCCAGAACCGCTCGGCCCCATGATCGATACGAACTCGCCCGCGGGGACGCTGAGACTGACTGCGTTGATGACGGTCGCAGTATTGGCGCCGTGGCCGTAGCACTTCGTCACGCTGTCGAGAACAACGGCGAAATTCATCATTGCTCCGCTCGAAGCACCGTGGCTGGGTCCAGGCGAATAGCCCGCAGGGCAGGCAGACAAGCGGCGACCAAGCAGATGACGATGGCGACGATCGCCAGTTCGGCCGTCTGCGCGACCGGCGTGTGCAGCGTGAGTGTCCAGCCGAGCAGAGCGGGGAACGTCGACTCGACCCACAAGACGCCGAGACTCAGTCCGATGACGATCGCGACGACGACACCAATGACGCCGAGAATCAAGGCCTCGCCCACGATGATCCACCCGAGTACGCGACGTCGCACCCCCAGCGCCCGGGCGACACCAAGCTCGCGAGTTCGCTCCAGCATCCCGAGCGCAAGCGAGTCGCCGACCCCAACGAGGACGACGACGAGCACGAATCCCGCGAGCACGTCGAGCCCGGTGAAGGCGCGACGGACCTGCTCCGCAAACCACTCTACGAGCTCGCCGAGTCGAAGCACCCGAATGTGGTATCGCGTTCCAAGGGATCGCTGGATTTCGTCGCGGACCGCCTCGGGGGTTGTGGTGGGCGATACGCGTACCAGGGCGTGGGTTACGTGAGTGTCGCGCCAGACTTCGCGATACAAGTCCCGACTCAGGATGACCGTTCCTCGCGGGGAGAGGAAGTCGCGTGTCATCCCGACTATGCGCAGACTCACGGGTCCGTTCGGGGTCTCGAGCGTGAGCAAGTCGCCGACGCCCTGCTCCAAATTGCGCACGAAGTTTTCCGAGACCAGGACACCGTCGCCTCGCGAGACTGCGTGCATCGCGTTCGGAAGCGACCGCCCGACGAGCCGCCATTCGCCGAAGACCGAATCCGCGAAATAGCTGGGATCGAACGCATTGAGTGCAATCGGGCCATCGGCATAGTGCCAGTCGGCAGTTTGTTCACCGACGATCGCTGCCACGCCAGGGACTGCAGCCAGTTCGCCCAGAATGACGTCGTCGACGGGAGCTTCGACGTATCCGGCGCCCACGTTGGCCGAGCTGACCACGAGATCCCCGCGCAGCACCCCGGGCATGACCGCGATCACCGATTGTTCGAAGCTCCTCGCAAGCGTCCACAGCCATAGTACCGTGCCGAATCCGACCCCCAAGGTCGCGATGGTCAATGCCGTGTGGCGTGGGGCTCGCAACAGGTTCGCGACGGCGAACCGCCCTGGTGCGCCCCCGATCCGCACCCCGAGTACGCCGAGAGGGGTCGCGAGTAGGGTAAGTAGCGAGCGACTCAGCACTGCAACCGAAACCACGACGAGTGCACTGGCGACGAGGCCCGTGCTCGCCGATCCCAATGCCAGGTGCAGCGCGACGAGGACGCCAGCGACGCACGCCAAGACGGGGCCCAGGACGCTCTGCGAAGACGCGCGGGTGTCTTCGACACTCTGGTTGCGAAGCGTCTCCACCACCGGGACGGTCGCTGCCCTTCGTGCCGGGATCAGGGCGGCGAACACCACGGACGCGAGCCCGAGACTCGCGGCAAGCAGAATCGACTCGGGACGCACGGCGATGATGGCGTCGGCGGTGACAAGCTTGGCTCCGATCGCCGTCGTCGTGGCGATAACCGGTAGAAGACCGTGGCCAAGGGCAATCCCCGAAGGTACCCCAAGCGCGATACCGGCGAGCGCGACGAGGGCACTTTCCTTCAGGAGCTCCCACCGGACCCGGCTCGTTCGGACACCGACGGCTCGCAGAATGGCGAGTTGCCCTACTCGGGCCTCGAATACGGCCGAGAGCCGACTGTAGGCGATCAGGAAGGCCGCGAAGAGACCGAAGATGCCTACGGCTTGCAGCAGCGTCTGGACCGATCGCATCACCTTGTGCAGATCAAGGCGGCGCTGCTCCGGTGCTTCGCACCGAAGACCTGGCGGAAGAACGGAAAGGATCCCGAAGCGAACGGTTGAGACGTCGACGTCGCGACGAACCACGACGTCGATCCGATTCACGAGGCCGCGTCGCGTGAACGCAAGCTCCGCAGCGTCGATGTCCATCACGAGCAGGTTGCCACCTTGTATTCGTGCGATTCCCTTTGGCGCCAGGAGCCCACGCACGACGAAGCGTTGGCGGCCTGTCGGTGTGTCGAGGTCGATTGCATCACCGATGGCGAACCCGTGCCGACGTGCGAAGACCTCCGTCAGGACGACCGAGTCACGGTTGTTCAGAAATACGATCGGGTCGTCGAGGTCCGGCGATGACTCACCGGGCTCGTAGACGCGGATCGCGTCATCACTCGTGACGTCTATGCCGTGGACCGTGAGCTGCTCGCCCGTTCCATCCGTCGTGAAGGCCCAAGAGCTGACGACCGGGACCGCGAGCTCGACGCCCGGAACCTTTCGAATCGTCTCTGCGACGTCCTCCGGCAACAGCGCTCCTCCCCCCGCCGAGACGTGCAGGGACGCGCGCCCAGCCATCGTATCGAGGATATCGACGAAGGATGCGTACACCGCGCGATTCACGAGGTCGATCGCACAGACGAGCGCCACGCCACAGGCCACGGCTGCTACCGTGAAGAGCATTCGCGTCATGCCGCCGCGGAGAAACCGTCGCGGCATTCGCAAAAAGCCCATCATCTACCTCCGCCGCGACTTGGCCTCAGCTCGCGGACGCGCAACCGGCTTTGCACCGGACGCGGGCATCGAATCGCACGCTGCCGCCCCGTCGGTGAGCCATGAATCGTAGGTCTGCCGAAGATCCGCCAAAAAGGCCAGCTCTGCCGCAATGTGGCGAAGACGGCGAGCAAGGACAATTGCACGCACAGGGAGGCCATGCGTTTCCTGCTTGGCGGCATCCATCAGGGCTACGCTTCGCGCGCGCTCGAGTGCCTTCGTTCTGATCCAGAGGTCGTCCTGCACTTGGTCGAGCACTGCAACGGCCTCGGTCGGGGACACGTCGGCGAGAAACGCAACGCGCTCCGAAAGCTCGTCCTCGTGGTTTCCCCCGGTCGTCACCTGCGTCACGTCAGTGAACCAGCGGCGAAACTCTGCTCGTCCAGGCTCGGTGATCTGATATGGCGTGCGTCTTGGATCGCTGTCCGATGCACGATCGACGACGCGAACGAAGTCGTTCGCAACCAGCCACTGGAGGTCGCGGTAGAAGCTGCCCGTGCTCATCTGCACGCCGACGCGATCGCGATACTCCTTCATGAGCGCGTAGCCATGCTTGGGCGTTCCTTCGTTGAGGAGGCCCAGCACGACGTACCGGAGCATACGCTCGCGCGTAACAGCTTCGCGCGCGATTCGTCAAGCGGTGAATGACTTGGGAAATGCCTGCGCTGGATAGAGTTGGTGCTGCCATCGCGTGAATCGCTTCGGGCGGGACTGGTAGCTCTTTATCGTCCCCGAAGCTCCGCTTGCCGCAGTTCGACTCTCCACGCCGCAACGATTCGGTCGCGCAACATGTCGAAGCGATCCGATCGGCGAATACTGTGGCGTGACGTCGATCTTACGCGCCGGGACCATCCGCCCGATGGCGGCAAGGCGAGGACCCAGAAGCCATCTGTTTGGAGGTAGACCTCATCCCGAGAGGGTGGAGGGGCGCTGCTCACTGGAGAGCACGCCGCAGAGGAAGTGCCTTGGGCTTACCCATGGGGTGCGGTCAGAACAAAATCGCGGTCAGGCGCGCGCATCCCCACCCTGCTTGACACTCCCCACCTCTCATTTTAATCGTGTATTTGAAATGAGGATTTTACGTTGACCCAGCCGGGGTCCAGGTCGGCCGAGACCCGCCGGCGGCTGCTCGAGGCCGCGGGCGAGGTGTTCGCGGAAGAGGGCTTCCGGGGCGCCACCATCCAGCAGATCTGCGGGCGCGCCGCGGCCAACATCGCCGCCGTCCACTACCACTTCGGCGACAAGGAGCGGCTCTACACCGCCGTCGTCGACTACGCCGACGAGTGCGCCCGCGCGCACGCGGCGGCCACCGAGGCGCCGGCGGCTTCCGGCGCCAAGCCCCAGGTGCGCCTGCGCGCGCACGTCGAATCGTTCCTGACCCGCCTGCTGGATCGCGGGCGGCCCGCCTGGCACGCGAAGCTCATGGCGCGCGAGATGATCGATCCCACCGCAGTGCTCGACCGCCTGGTGCGCGAGCGCATGCGGGCGAACCACGAGAACCTGGCCACCATCGTGCGCGAGCTGCTCGGGCCGGACGCCGCCGCCGACACCGTGCGCCTGTGCGTGCTCAGCATCGTCGGGCAGTGCGTGTTCTACCGGCACTCCGCCGCCGTCATCACCCGGCTCTATCCCGACCTCGTTCCCGCCAAAGAGATCGCGCGCATCGCCGATCACGTCACCCGCTTCTCCCTGGCGGCGATCCGCGGCCTGCGGACCGCACGCAACGGCAGCAACGGCTCCGGCACGAAGGCCTGACCATGGACTCGAACGCGACCGTCTCCACCTATCCCGCGATCCTCGTCCGCCGCCGATGGCTGTGGCTCCTCGTGCTGGGGCTCCTGGTCGTCGCCGGCTACCGCGTGCTGGCGCCGACGGCGGGCGGCCCGGCGCCCGGCGCGGTGCCCGGGCACGGCGCGCCCGCGGTGCCGGTCGTGGTCGCGACCGCCCGGCGCGGCGACATGCCGGTCTATCTCTCGGGTCTCGGGTCGGTCACCGCGTTCAACACGGTCGCCGTCCGCAGCCGCGTCGACGGCCAGCTCATGCGCGTCGCGTTCGAGGAAGGCCAGCTCGTGCACGAGGGCGACCTCCTCGCCGAGATCGATCCGCGCCCGTTCCAGGTCCAGCTCGAGCAGGCCGATGGCCAGCTCGCCCGCGACACGGCGCAGTTGACGGCGGCCAGGCTGAACCTGACGCGCGATCGCGAGCTGATCGCGCGCCAGCTCATCGCCAGGCAGCTGGTCGACGACCAGGCCGCCACGGTCGGACAATTCGAGGGCGCCGTCAGGTCGGACCAGGCCGCGGTGGACAACGCCAAGCTCCAGCTCGACTACGCGCGCATCACCGCCCCGATCACGGGGCGGGCCGGGCTGCGCCTCGTCGACGCCGGCAACATGGTGCACGCGACCGACCAGAACGGTCTGGTCGTCATCACGCAGGTCCAGCCGATCGCGGTCCTCTTCACGATCCCCGAGGACGATCTGCCGCCCGTGCTCGCCAAGCTCCACGCCGGCGAGACGCTGGTGGCCGAGGCGTACGACCGCGCCGGCCAGCACGAGATCGCGAAGGGACGCCTGGTCACCGTCGACAACCAGATCGACCAGAGCACCGGCACGAGCCGGCTGAAGGCCGTGTTCGAGAACCAGGACGGCGCGCTCTTCCCGAACCAGTTCGTGAACGTCCGCCTCATGCTCGACGTCCGCAAGGACGCCGTCCTCGTGCCGTCGGCGGCGATCCAGCGCGGACCGCAGGGAACGTTCGCGTACGTCGTGAAACCGGACAAGACCGTCGAGGTGCGGCCGCTCACGATCGGCGCCACCTCGAACGACGCCGCCGCCGTCGAGACGGGCCTCGCCGCCGACGAGGTGGTCGTGGTCGACGGCGTCGACAAGCTGCGCCCCGGCGCCACCGTGCAGGTCCGCGCGCCGGGCGGCGCATGAACCCCTCGCGCCTCTTCATCCTGCGGCCGGTCGCGACCTCGCTGCTCATGGTCGCGGTCGTGCTGACGGGCATCACCGCGTATCGCCAGCTTCCCGTCTCCGCGCTCCCGCAGGTCGACTATCCCACCATCGAGGTGCTGACGTTCTACCCGGGTGCGAGCCCCGACGTGATGGCGTCGTCGGTCACCGCGCCGCTCGAACGTCAGTTCGGGCAGATGCCGGGTCTGGGGCAGATGACGTCGACCAGCTCCTTCGGCAGCTCCGTCATCACGCTCCAGTTCACGCTCGACATCAACATCGACGTGGCCGAGCAGGAGGTGCAGGCCGCCATGAACGCGGCGGCGACCTACCTGCCGCGCGACCTCCCGAACCCGCCCATCTACAGCAAGACGAACCCCGCCGACGCGCCCGTCCTGACGCTCGCGCTCACGTCGAAGACGCTGCCGCTCTCGACCGTCCAGGACCTCGCCGACACGCGCCTCGCGCAGAAGATCTCGCAGCTCCCGGGCGTCGGCCTCGTGACGCTCTCGGGCGGCCAGAAGCCCGCCGTGCGCATCCAGGCGAATCCCACGGCGCTCGCCGCCTACGGGCTCGGCCTCGAGGATCTGCGCGCCGCCATCGCGCAGGCGAACGTGAACCAGGCCAAGGGCACGTTCGACGGCGCGGCGCAGGCGTACACCATCGCCGCCAACGACCAGCTCCTGTCGAGCGAGGACTACCGTCCGCTCGTGGTCGCGTATCGCAACGGCGCGCCGGTGCGGGTGGACGACGTCGCCGACGTCGTCGACGCGCCCGAGAACGTGAAGCAGGCCGCCTGGATGAACGACGAGCCCGCCGTCATCATGAACATCCAGCGGCAGCCGGGCGCGAACATCATCGGCGTCGTCGACCGGATCGAGAAGCTCCTGCCGCAGCTCACGGCGGCGCTGCCGTCGGCGGTGCAGGTGACCGTGCTGACCGACCGCACGACCACCATCCGCGCCTCGGTCGCCGACGTGCAGTTCGAGCTGATGCTCACCATCGCCCTCGTCGTGATGGTGCTGTTCCTGTTCCTGCGCAGCGTCTCGGCCACCATCATCCCGAGCGTCGCAGTGCCGCTCTCGCTGGTCGGCACGTTCGGCGTCATGTACCTGCTCGGCTACAGCCTCGACAACCTCTCGCTCATGGCGCTCACCATCTCGACCGGCTTCGTGGTGGACGACGCCATCGTCATGATCGAGAACATCGCCCGCTACATCGAGGCGGGCGACACCCCGCTCGAGGCGGCGCTCAAGGGCTCGGAGCAGATCGGCTTCACGATCGTGTCGCTCACGGTGTCGCTCATCGCCGTGCTGATCCCGCTCCTGTTCATGGGCGACATCGTGGGACGCCTCTTCCGCGAGTTCGCCGTGACCCTCAGCGTGACGATCCTCGTCTCGGCGATCGTCTCCCTCACCCTCACGCCGATGATGTGCGCGAAGCTCCTGCGCCACGAGCCCGAGGCCGCGCAGGGCCGCTTCTACCGCGCGTCGGAGCGCTTCTTCGAGACCGTGATCGCCCGCTACGGGACGTCGCTGCGCTGGGTGCTCGAGCGGCAGACGGCGACGCTGTGGGTCGCGATCGCGACGCTCGCCGCCACGATCCTGCTCTACGTGGTCGTGCCGAAGGGCTTCTTCCCGGTCCAGGACACCGGCGTCATCCTCGGCGTCTCCGAGGCGCCGCAGACGACGTCGTTCAGCGCCATGGCGGAGCGCCAGCAGGCGCTCGCCAAGGTGATCCTGCGCGACCCCGCGGTGCAGAGCCTGTCGTCGTTCATCGGCGTCGACGGCGTCAACACGACGCCCAACAGCGGCCGCATCCAGATCAACCTCCGGCCCCTCGAGGAGCGCGGCGTGGGCGCGACCGAGGTCATCCGCCGCCTCCAGCCCGAGCTCGCCACCGTCGGCGGCATCACGCTCTTCATGCAGCCGGTGCAGGACCTCACGGTCGAGGACCGCGTGAGCCGCACGCAGTACCAGTACAGCATCGAGTCGGCGAACGCCGTCGAGCTGCACGAGTGGGCGCCGCGCCTGGTCGAGAAGCTCCGCGCGCTGCCCGAGCTGCGCGACGTCGCGAGCGATCAGCAGACCGGCGGGCTCCAGACGATGCTCGTGATCGATCGCGACACCGCCTCGCGGCTCGGCATCACGCCGCAGATGATCGACGACGCGCTCTACGACGCGTTCGGGCAGCGCCAGGTGTCGACGATCTTCACGCAGCTGAACCAGTACCACGTCGTGCTGGAGGTGAACCCGAGCTACCAGCAGGGTCCGGGCGCGCTGGAGCACGTCTACGTCCGGCCGCCGAACGGTGAGCCGGTGCCGCTCGCGACGTTCACGCACGTCGTGCCGACGACGACCGCGCTCGCGGTGAACCACCAGGGACAGTTCCCGGCGGTGACGCTGTCCTTCAACCTGGCGCCCGGCACGTCGCTCGGCGCGGCGGTGACGGCGATCACGGACGCGGGGCGCGAGATCGGCCTTCCGCCCGACATCCAGGCGAGCTTCCAGGGCACGGCGCAGGCCTTCCAGGCCTCGCTCGCGAACCAGCCGCTCCTGATCCTCGCCGCGCTCGTCACCGTCTACATCGTGCTCGGCGTGCTGTACGAGAGCTACATCCACCCGCTGACGATCCTCTCGACGCTGCCGTCGGCGGGCGTCGGGGCCATCCTGGCGCTGCTGCTCTGCCGCAACGATCTCAACGTGATCGCGCTGATCGGCATCATCCTGCTCATCGGCATCGTGAAGAAGAACGCGATCATGATGATCGACTTCGCGCTCGAGGCGGAGCGCAGCGAGGGGAAGCCGCCCGAGGCGGCGATCTACGAGGCGTGTCTGCTGCGCTTCCGGCCGATCATGATGACCACGATGGCGGCGCTCCTGGCCGGCCTGCCGCTCGCGCTCGGCACCGGCGTGGGCGCGGAGCTGCGCCGCCCGCTCGGCATCACGATCGTGGGCGGCCTCCTCCTCTCGCAGCTCTTGACGCTCTACACGACGCCGGTCGTCTACCTCGCCTTCGATCGCCTCGCGCGGCGTCTCGCGTCGCGGCGGGCCGCGCCCCCGCACCGGGTCGGGCTGGAGGCGCGGTGAACATCTCGGCGCCCTTCGTCCGGCGGCCGGTCGCGACCACGCTGCTGACGCTGGCGCTCGCTCTCGCCGGCGCGATCGCGTTCCGCCTCCTGCCCGTCTCGCCGATACCGCAGGTGGAGTTCCCGACCATCCAGGTCTCCGCGGCGCTGCCCGGCGCGAGCCCGGAGACCATGGCCTCGGCGGTGGCGATGCCGCTCGAGCGTCAGTTCGGTCGCATCGCGGGCGTGACCGACATGACGTCGACCAGCTCGCTCGGCTCGACGACGATCGTGCTGCAGTTCGACCTCGGCCGGAACATCGACGCCGCCGCGCGCGACGTGCAGGCCGCGATCGTCGCCGCGCGCGGGCAGCTTCCGACGACCCTCCCCAACAATCCGCAGTACCGCAAGGTGAATCCGGCCGACGCGCCCATCCTCGTCCTGGCGCTCACCTCGGACACCGTGGACACGGGGCGCCTGTACGACGCGGCCGCCTCGATCCTGGCGCAGAAGCTCGCGCAGGTGGAGGGCGTCGGCCAGGTCTTCGTCGGCGGCAGCGCGCTCCCCGGCGTGCGCGTCGACCTCAATCCCGGCGCCCTCGGCCGCTACGGCATCGGGCTCGACGAGGTGCGCACCGCGCTCGCCGCCGCCAACGCGAACCGTCCCAAGGGCGAGGTCGCGCGCGGCAACGACGCGTGGACCATCGCGACGACCGATCAGCTCCTGAAGGCCGAGCAGTACAAGCCGCTCATCGTCACCTATCGCAGCGGCGCCGCCGTGCGCCTGTCGGACCTGGGCGAGGTGACGGACGCGACCGAGGACGTGCGCACGGTGGGCTTCGCGAACGGGAAGCCGGCGGTGGTGATGATCCTCTTCCGCCAGCCGGGGGCGAACATCATCGCGACCGTCGATCGCGTGCGGGCGCTCCTGCCGCTGCTCCGCGCGTCGATCCCGGCGGCGGTCGATCTCGGCGTCATGGTCGATCGGAGCGTCATCATCCGCGCGTCCATCGCCGACGTCGAGGTGAGCCTGCTCATCTCGATCGCGCTCGTGATCCTGGTCGTCTTCGTCTTCCTGCGCAACGTGTGGGCGACGGTGATCCCGAGCGTCGTCGTGCCGCTCTCGCTCATCGGCACGTTCGGCGTCATGTACCTGCTCGGCTACAGCGTCGACAACCTGTCGATGATGGCGCTCACCATCTCGACCGGCTTCGTGGTCGACGACGCGATCGTGGTGATCGAGAACATCTCGCGGCACCTCGAGCGCGGCCTGTCGCCGATGGACGCCGCGCTCCAGGGTGCGCGCGAGATCGGGTTCACGGTCCTCTCGATGAGCGCGTCGCTGGTGGCGGTGTTCATTCCGATCCTGCTGATGGGCGGCATCGTCGGCCGCCTGTTCCGCGAGTTCGCGGTGGTCTTGACGGTCGCGGTCGCGATCTCGCTCGTCGTCTCGCTCACGACCACGCCCATGATGTCGGCGCGCTTCCTGCGCCCCGACCACGAGGTCCGGCATGGCCGCTTCTATCGCCTGAGCGAGCGGGGCTTCGCCTGGCTCCTCGCCCGCTACGAGACAAGCCTCGCGTGGGTCCTGCGGCACGCGCGCCTGACGCTCGCCGTCGCGATCGCGACCGCGTGTCTCAACGTGTACCTCTTCACCGTCGTTCCCAAGGGATTCTTCCCCGAGCAGGACAACGGGCGGCTCATGGGCGCGCTCCAGGCCGATCAGCACATCTCCTTCCAGTCGCTCGAGCAGAAGCTCGAGGAGTTCGTGAATATCCTCATGGCCGACCCCGGCGTCGCGTCGGTCGTCGGCTTCACGGGCGGCGGTCAGGGGACGGGCAACACGGGGCGCGTGTTCGTCGCGCTCAAACCGCGAGACGAGCGCCAGGCCACCGCCAACGAGATCATGGGACGCCTGCGCCCGAAGCTCGCCGCCGTTCCGGGAGCGAGCCTCTACCTCCAGGCGATCCAGGACATCCGCGTCGGCGGGCGACTCAGCAACGCCCTCTTCCAGTTCACGGTCCAGGACGACGACCTGCAGGAGCTGAACCTGTGGGCACCGCGCATCCTCCGCAAGCTGCAGACGATCCCGCTGCTCACCGACGTGTCGAGCGACCAGCAGGACCGCGGCCTCGAGGCGAACCTGGTCATCGACCGCGACACCGCCGCGCGCCTCGGCATCAGCGCCAAGACGATCGACGAGGCGCTCTACGACGCCTTCGGCCAGCGCCAGGTGTCGACGATATACACGCCGCTCAACCAGTACCACGTGGTGATGGAGGTCGCGCCGCGCTTCTGGCAGAGCCCGGAGGGGCTGAAGAGCATCTACGTCCGCTCGTCGAACGGCACCCAGGTGCCGCTGGGCGCGTTCACCCACTTCGCGCCGACGACGACGGCGCTGCAGGTGAACCATCAGGGGCAGTTCCCCGCCATCACGATCTCGTTCAACCTCGCGCCCGGCGTCGCGCTCGGCGACGCGGTGCAGGCGATCGAAGCGGCCGAGCGCGAGCTGAACATCCCCGCCGGCATCCACGCGACGTTCCAGGGCACGGCGCAGGCGTTCCAGGCCTCGCTCGCGAACCAGCCGCTGCTCATCCTGGCCGCGCTGGTCACGGTCTACATCGTGCTCGGCATCCTCTACGAGAGCTACATCCACCCGCTGACGATCCTCTCGACGCTGCCGTCGGCCGGCGTGGGGGCGATCCTGGCGCTCCTGCTGTGCGGGACCGACCTCAGCGTGATCGCCCTCATCGGGATCCTGCTGCTCATCGGCATCGTGAAGAAGAACGCGATCATGATGATCGACTTCGCGGTCGAGGCGGAACGCGAGCACGGGAAGTCGCCCGAGGCGGCGATCTACGAGGCCTGCCTGCTGCGCTTCCGGCCCATCATGATGACGACCATGGCCGCCCTCCTGGGGGGCCTGCCGCTCGCGCTCGGGACGGGCATGGGCTCGGAGCTGCGCCGCCCGCTCGGGATCACGATCGTGGGCGGGCTCATCGTGAGCCAGCTCCTGACCCTCTATACGACCCCCGTCGTCTACCTGTACATGGATCGCTTCCGCCTCTGGGTCGCGACGCCACGAAAATACCCCGAAAGTCACCGGACTCCGCAAACGATCCGGGGCTAGAAAGGCCGGGTATGGAGCCTTCGGACCGAAACCCTACCCATCCTGCCGACCGAGCCTTCGTCGTCCGCTTCCGGGCCAACGCCGACCCGACGCTCGAGCGCGTGGACGGGCAGGTCGAGCACGTCGTGTCGGGTCGCACCGTGCGCTTCGGCTCCTACGCGGAGATCGTCGTCTTCATCCAGCGCGTCCTCGCCGAGCAGCGGGCCGCCGCCGCGCGCAGCGCCTGATCGCGCCGCGCGGGCCCGCCCTGGTTGACAGATGCGCCGGGCCCCTCACTATGAGCACGAGGCCAGGGATCGCCGCTCATGACCGACGCAACCGAGAGCCGCGCGCTCCGCAGCCTGCGCGACATCACCGAATCGGGACGCCCGCTGGCCTACGTGCGCTCGGCCGAGGAGCGCCGCATCATGGCCCTGCTGCGCGAGGCCGCGGGACGATCCAAGCCGGCCCTGCCGGTGTGGACCTGGAGCCTCACCGAGGGAATGCGGCGCGACGGCGCCAAGAGCGGCAAGGAGATGGGCCCGCGCGCCGCGCTCGACTTCGTCACCGCGCACGAGGGTCCGGGCTACTTCCTGTTCAAGGACTTCCACGAGCCCATGCGCGAGAGCGCGGAGGTCCGCCGCCGGCTGCGCGACCTGTACGAGCAGTCGCTCGACACGGGCAAGCTGCTCGTCATCTGCGCGCCCGTGAAGTTCATCCCCGAGGAGATCGAGCGCTCGATCGTCTACGTCGAGCTCGCGGTGCCCGACCTGCCCGAGCTGGTGGGGTTCCTGCACCGCGAGGCCGAGGCCATCGCGGCCGGCGGCGGCACCGTCGACACGACCGAGGCCACCCTGGTTCAGCTCGCGCGCGCTCTCCAGGGTCTCACCCTCGACGACGCGCATCACGCGGTCCGCCGCGCGGTGGCGGCACGGAAGGCGCTCGACGCCGGATCGGTTCCGCTCCTGCTCGAAGAAAAGCGCTTGCTCGTCAATCGCGCCGGCCTCATCGAGTACATCCCGACCGAGACAGGCCTCGAGCACGTCGGCGGGCTCGACATCCTGAAGAAGTGGCTCCTCGAGCGCCACAAGCTCTTCGAGATGCGCGACCGCATCAGCGCGGAGATCGTGCCGAAGGGCATCCTCGTGATGGGCATCTCGGGGTGCGGAAAGAGCCTGTCGATCAAGGCGATCGCGTCGTGCTTCGGGCTGCCGCTCTACCGCATCGACATGATCGAGATCTTCTCCGGCCAGCACGGAAAGCCCGAGGGCGCCTTCGCGCGCGCCTGCCACATGCTCGAGTCGATGGCGCCGGCCGTCGTCTGGTTCGACGAGATCGAGGCCGGCATCAACGCGCAGGCGAAGGAGGGCGAGCTCGGCCGCATCTTCGCCTTCTTCCTCACGTGGATGCAGGAGAAGGCCCGTGGTCTCTTCGTCGGCGCGACGGCGAACCGCATCGACCTGCTGCCCGCCGAGATGATCCGCAAAGGCCGCTTCGACGAGGTGTTCTTCGTGGACCTCCCGCTCGACGAGGAACGGATGGAGATCTTCCGGGTCCACCTGCAGCGCCGCGGCCTCGATCCGTCGCGGTTCAACCTCGAGCCCTTGAAGAAGTTCACCAAGGGATGGACCGGGGCCGAGATCGAGCAGTGCGTCGTCTCGGCGCTCACGACCGCGCACCTCCAGGATCGCGAGCTCACCGACGCCGACCTCTTCAACCTGACGGCCAACGTCGTCCCCCTCTCGAAGACCATGAAGGAGCAGGTGGAGATGATCCGCAACTGGGCCTTCGACCGCGCCGTGCGCGCGTCGCCGCGGGAGTCGGTGCGATAGGACGAGCAGCGCGACGGTGCCTCGGCCGCCGTCGGCGCAGACGTCGACGGCAACGCGTCCGCGTGGCCGGGACCCCCTGCGGCAATCCGACCCCTATTCGACCGATCGCGGCGGTGCTACGTTGCGATCGACCGTACCCGTAACCAGAGGAGGGTCACTCGATGCCGATCGCAGGCGTGGATCTCGAAATGCTCGTCCGCAACTGGTGGGCCGTCGTGCTGCGCGGCGTGGCGGGCATTCTGTTCGGAGTCTTCACCTTCGTCGCGCCGGGCATTTCGCTCGCGGCGCTCGTCCTGCTCTTCGGCGCCTACGCGTTCGCCGACGGCACCTTCGCCATCGTGGCCGCCGTCCGCCGGCGTGGCGAAACCGACCGGTGGTGGGTGCTCCTGATCGAAGGGATCGTCGGCATCGGCGCCGGCCTGGTGACGCTGGCCTCGCCCGGCCTCACGGCGATCGCGCTGCTCTACGTGATCGCCGCCTGGGCGCTCGTGACCGGCGTGTTCGAGATCGCCGCGGCCATCCGCCTGCGCAAGGTCATCACCGGCGAGTGGCTGCTGGCGCTGAGCGGCGTCGCGTCGATCGCGCTCGGCGCGCTGCTCATGGCCTATCCCGGCGCCGGCGCCCTCGCGGTCGTCTTCTGGATCGGCGCATACGCGTTCGTCGCGGGCACCGCGCTCGTCGTGCTGGGCTTCAAGCTGCGCGCCCGAGGACGATCGCACACGCCGCACGCCGCGCCCGCCGTCGCGTAGCGCTCGGATCCCTCGAGCGTGGAACTCCGTCCGTTCGCCTCCACGCGGCGGGAGGTGCCCGCGATCGGGCAGGGGACCTGGCAGATGGACGGCGACGATCGTGCTGCCGCGGTCGCCGCCCTGCGCCGGGGTCTGGACCTCGGTGCGACCCACGTCGACACCGCCGAGCTGTACGGCGCTGCCGAGAACATCGTCGGCGAGGCGATCGCGGGACGGCGAGACGACGTCTTCCTGGTCTCGAAGGTCCTCCCCGAGCACGCCTCGCGCCGCGGCACGATCGCCGCCTGCGAGAAATCGCTGCGGCGGCTGCGAACCGACCGGCTCGACTGCTACCTGCTGCACTGGCGCGGCCGGCACCCGCTCGCCGAGACGATCGCCGCCTTCGAGGAGCTCGAGCGCGGGGGAAAGATCCTCTCGTGGGGCGTCAGCAACTTCGACGTCGCCGATCTCGAGGAGACGCGGGCGATCGCCGGTGCGGGGCGACCCGCCTGCAATCAGGTCCTCTACCACTTGCGGGAGCGCGCCATCGAGCACGCCGTGATCCCCTGGTGCGAGGGGCACGGCGTCGCCGTCGTCGGCTACAGCCCGTTCGGCAGCGGCAGCTTCCCCGGCGAGCGCACGGCGGGCGGTCGCGTGCTGCAGGAGATCGCCGACGCGCACGGAGCGACTGCGCGCCAGGTCGCGCTGCAATTCCTGGTGCGCCGCCCTTCGCTCTTCGCGATCCCCAAGGCGGCGAGCCCCGCCCACGCCGCCGAGAACGCAGCGGCGGGGCAGGTGCACCTCACGCGCGCCCAGCTCGGGCGGATCGACGGGGCGTTCCCGCTGGGCCCGCCCCGCCGCCGCCTGCCGATGCTGTAGGAGTCTACGCCGCCAGGACGTTCGTCTTGGGCTCGAGCGCCAGCGCGAGCACCTCGTCGACGGTGCCGACCGGGTGGAAGCGGAGCTGCTCCCGCACCTCCGCCGGCACCTCGTCGAGATCGCCGCGATTGCGCTCGGGCAGGATCACGTCGGTCAATCCCGCCGCGTGCGCTGCCAGCACCTTCTGCTTGACGCCGCCGATCGGCAGCACGCGACCCTGCAGCGTGACCTCGCCGGTCATGCCCACGGTGTGCTTCACGGGCCGGCCCGTGAGGAGCGACGCCAGAGCCGTCACGATCGTCACCCCGGCGCTGGGGCCGTCCTTCGGGATGGCGCCCGCGGGCACGTGGACGTGGAACTCGCGCCGCCGGAAGGCCGGCTCCTCGATGCCGAGCGACCCCGCGTGGCTGCGCACGTAGCTGAGCGCGATGCGCGCGGACTCCTTCATGACGTCGCCGAGCTGGCCCGTGAGGACGAGCCCGTCGCTGCCGTTCATCGCGGCCGCCTCGACGAACAGGACCTCGCCGCCGGTCCCCGTCACCGCGAGGCCGGTCGCCACGCCGGGGACGGCCGTGCGGACCGCCGACTCCTGGAAGAACTTCGGACGTCCGAGGGCGTCCCGGACGGCCGCGGCGTCGATCGAGACCGGCGCCGCCGCCTCGCCCGACGCGATGCGCGTCGCGGTCTTGCGGAGAACCGTGCCGAGCTCGCGCTCGAGCTGCCGGACGCCGGCCTCGCGGGTGTAGTCGGCGATCACGGCGCGGAAGACCGCGTCGTCGATCGTCACCTCGTCGGGACGCAGCCCGTTGCGCTCGATCTGCCGCGGCCACAGGAAGCCGCGCGCGATCGCCACCTTCTCTTCGACCGTGTAGCCGTCGAAGCGGATGGTCTCCATGCGATCGAGCAGGGGGCCGGGGATGGAATCGGCCACGTTGGCGGTCGCGATGAAGAGCACGTGCGAGAGATCGAGCTCCACGTCGAGGTAGTGGTCGCGGAAGGAGTGGTTCTGCGCCGGGTCGAGCACCTCGAGCAGCGCCGAGGACGGATCGCCCCGCCAGTCGGAGCCGAGCTTGTCGACCTCGTCGAGCATGATGACCGGGTTCATCGTCCCCGCGTCGCGCAGCGCGCGCACCAGGCGCCCGGGCAGCGCGCCGATGTACGTCCGGCGGTGCCCGCGGATCTCGGCCTCGTCGCGCACGCCGCCGAGCGACATGCGGACGAACTTCCGCCCGGTCGCCCGTGCGATCGACTCGCCGATCGACGTCTTGCCGGTGCCCGGAGGTCCGATGAGCGTGAGGATGACGCCGGAGCGGCGATCGTCGGGCACGCCGCGCTCGGCGCGGAGCTTCCGCACCGCCAGGTACTCGGTGATGCGCCGCTTCACGTCGTCCAGACCGGCGTGATCGGCGTCGAGGACGGCCCGCGCGTGCACGGGGTCGAGGCGCTCCTCGGAGCGCTCCTTCCACGGCACCGCGAGCAGCCAGTCGAGGTAGGTGCGGATCATGGAGGATTCGGGGCTCGACTCGCCCATGCGCTCGAGGCGTCCGAGCTCGCGCTCGGCTTGCGTGCGAACCGCTTCGGGCATCCCGGCGTCCGCGATCTTCTTGCGGTACTCGTCGGCGATCGAGGCTTCGTCCTCGCCCAGCTCCTTGCGGATCGACTGCAGCTCGCGGCGCAGGATGTAGTCGCGCTGCTGCTTGTCGGCGCCGGACTGGACGTCTTCGCGGATGCGCTTGCGCACCTGCAGCTCGGCCAGCCGATCGCGCTGGAAGCCCAGGGCGAGCGTCAGGCGCTCGACCACGTCGAGCGTCTCGAGGAGCTTCACCTTCTGGGCGAAGGTGAGATCCGGGGCATAGCCCGAGGTGTCGGCGAGGGCGCCGGGATCGGTGATCGAGCGGACGAAGGCCGCCACGCGGCCGTCGTCTCCCCGCAGCTCGAGGATCTCGAGCACCACGGCGCGGTAGTCCTGCTCGAGCGCGCGGGTGCGTGCCGCGGGCGGGATCACGTCGGGACGCGGCTCGACCTCGACGCGGAGGTGGCCGGCGGCATCGTTCCGGGCGGCGCCGGCGACCCCCCGCGTGCGGCCGGTCAAGACCACGGCGCGGCCGCCGCCGGGAAGCCGAACGCGCTCGGACACGTCGGCCACGACGCCGACGCTGGCATATTCGGTCTCGTGGCGGGGGACCAGGAAGACGCGGGCCTCGTCGCCCACGTCCACCGGGAGGGTGGCGGTCATCGACGGGAAGACGACCGTTTCGTCCAATGCGATGAGTCGGAGGGTCTCCATCGGGTGGGACCGATAAGTCGGGTCTGCTCATTGTCAAACCCGCGGCCGCCGTACGACCGCATGGCGTGAGAAAAGGGGTTGCCTCGGCTGTGCGCGCGGGCTCAAATGAAAGGAGGTCGCGACGGCGATGGAGCGCTCCGCATCGGAGGTCGACATCGACGAGACGCTCGACGAATCGTTCCCCGCAAGCGATCCGCCGAGCTGGACGCTCGGCAAGGCGCCGGCGGCCTTGCGGATCGGAGGAGCGAGCATGGCGATCGCCAAGGCGGAAGCGAGCTGG
Organism: Candidatus Eisenbacteria bacterium; assembly: GCA_035577985.1. Lineage (NCBI taxonomy): Bacteria > Candidatus Eiseniibacteriota > Candidatus Eiseniibacteriota bacterium. The sequence goes on along the minus strand of DATJZY010000104.1, from coordinate 8,927 downwards.
ACGGGCACGCTCAAGGAGGGCGCCGGCACGATGACGGGCGCGAGCGGCCACCTCTCGGGCCCGTACACGTACCGCTCGCGTTTCGAGGGCGATGCCGGCGGCACGAACCCCGAGGAGCTGATCGGCGCCGCGCACGCCGGCTGCTTCTCGATGTTCCTCGCGGCGCAGCTGACGACGGCCGGCTTCAAGCCCGGGCGCATCCACACGACGGCGAGCGTCCACCTGGAGGCCGGGCCCACGATCGCCCGCATCGATCTCGTCACCGAGGCGGAGGTCCCCGGCCTCGACGAGAAGACCTTCCAGGAGAAGGTCGAGGCGTCCAAGCGCGGCTGCCCGGTCTCGAAGGCGCTGGCGAGCGTCCCGACCGTCACCGTGACGGCGCGCCTCGCGTAGTCGATCGACGTCGCATAGCGTCCCGTTGACGGCGGGCAGAGGCCGCGACTATGAAGCCCGCGGCACCATGACGCGCTACGCACTGCTCGCCCTGCTCCTTCTCGGCGTTCCCGTGGCGCGCGCCGACACCGCGCGACAGATCCTCGATCGCCGCGAAGCTCTCGACAACGGCGAGCGGCACTGGACCGATCGCCGGCAGAAGCTGACCTTCAAGATCCTCGACCGCCGCGGCGGCACGCGGACGCGGGAGCTCGAGCTGTCCGAGAAGCGCTACCCCGAGGACGAGCGGAAGGCGATCGTGTTCTTCTCGGCTCCGGCGGAGGTGAAGGGCACCGCGTTCCTCGCCTTCGAGCACAAGGGCAAGCCGGCCGACCAGTGGCTCTATCTGCCCGAGCTGCAGCGCGTCCGGCAGATCACCGCCAACACGCGCAACCAGAGCTTCGTCGGCACGGACCTCACCTACCACGACCTCGACCTCCTGACCGAGATGACGTCGTGGACCGAGGCGGACGCCGCCTCGAACCTGCGCGGCGAGGAGATCGTCGACGGCGTCGTGTGTCAGGTGATCGAGCTCACCACCAAGCGCGAGGACATCGGCTACAAGAAGATCGTCCTCTGGCTCGGCCGCGACGACCTCGTGCCACGGCGGTACGAGTTCTATGGCGACGAGGCCGAGCCGGCAAAGCGCATCACCCAGAGCGACATCCGCAAGATCGGCGCGATCCCGGTGGCCTTCCAGACCAAGGTCGAGACGCCGGCCGCCGGCACGTCGACCGAAGTGGTCGTGGTGGCGACGCAGTTCAATCAGAACATCGCCGACGACGCCTTCTCGCAGGGCGCGCTCGAGCGAGGCCCCGAATAATAATTCGACCCAAGACTTCGTCTTGGGTCGGGAGCGAGGGTGGAGCGTGGGTGGCACGCGCGACCGGCATGCCGCGGCCGGCAAAGCCGGCGCGGCACCACGGGAACGTCCGGGAACTACACCCGGCGGAACGTGGTCACGTCGAGTTCCCGTCGCCCGTACGAATCCCAGCGCGCCCTCGCCTGCTCCGGTGTCGCCGGCTCGAAGCCGCGCGCTTGGCTATTTCGTGCGTACCTCGCGTTGCCGCGCCGGCTTTGCCGGCCGCGGCATGCCGGTCGCGCGTACCGCGGACGCCACACTCTCGCCCCCGACCCAAGACGTAGTCTTGGGTCGGAATTACTTCCATTTGATCGAGCAGCCGAGCGAGGGGAGCTGCTCGCGCGACGGCGCCGTGCCGGCGAGCACGGCGTCGAGGGCGGCGCGGAGCTCGTGGCGCTTCACCGCCGCGGCGTCCTTCCAGTTGTCGTCGATGCGGCCGTGGTAGGCGAGCCGGCGGGCGCGGTCGTAGACGTAGATGTCGGGGGTGCAGACGGCATCGAAGGCGCGCGCGACGTCCTGCGACTCGTCGACGAGGTAGGGAAAGCCGTAGCCCTTCGCGCGCCAGCGGGCGAGGAGCTTCGGCGGCGCGTCGTCGGGGTAGTGCGTCGGATCGTTCGAGCAGATCCCGACCACCTGCACCCCCTTCGGCGCGTAGTCCCGCGCGAGGGCGATCAGCCGGTCCTCCACCGCCTGCACGTACGGGCAGTGGTTGCAGATGAACATGACCACGAGGGCCGGCTTGGCGCGGAAGTCGTCGCGCGCGACGGTCGCGCCCTCGACCGAGCGCAGGTGGAAGTCCGGACAGGGCGTGCCGAGCGCGACGTCGCCGTTGGGCGTCGGCATCGCTCACTCCACCGTCACGCTCTTGGCGAGGTTGCGCGGCTGGTCCACGTCGGTGCCGCGACGGACGGCGACGAAGTAGGCGAGGAGCTGGAGCGGGATCGAGTGCGGGATCGGCGACAGCAGCTCGTTCGTCCGCGGCACCGTGAGAATGTCCCACGAGGACTGGTCGAGCTCGTCCGCGCTCCCGTCGGTGACCACGATGATGTTCCCGCCGCGCGACTCGACCTCCTTCAGGTTGGAGAGCGTCTTGTGGAAGACGCGATCCTGCGGGATCACCAGCACCACCGGCACGTCGTCGTTGATGAGCGCGATGGGGCCGTGCTTCATCTCGCCCGCCGGATAGCCCTCGGCGTGGATGTAGGACAGCTCCTTCAGCTTGAGCGCGCCCTCGAGCGCCAGCGGATGGCTGATCCCGCGCCCCATGAACAGGAAGTCGCGGGCGTGCGAGTACTTCTTCGCCAGCTGCTCGACGCGGTGCTCGTGCGCGAGGCACTCGGTCACGAGCGACGGCAGCGCGACCAGGTCGGCCATGAGCTGGCGGCCGCGCTCGGCGTCGATGACGCCGCGGCGGCGCCCGAGGTGAACGGCGAAGAGGTAGAGCGCCGTCAGTTGCGTGGTGAACGCCTTGGTCGACGCGACGCTGATCTCGGGGCCCGCGTGCGTGTACAGGACCGCGGACGACCGCCGCGCGATCGACGAGTCGACGACGTTGCAGATGGAGAGCACCGGCGCCCCGCGCTCGCGCCCCGTCTCGACCGCCGCCAGCGTGTCCGCCGTCTCGCCCGACTGCGAGATCGCGATCACGAGCGTGCGATCGTCGAGGATCGGGTCGCGGTAGCGGTACTCGCTCCCGTAGTCGACCTCGCACGGGATGCCGGCGAGCCGCTCGATCATGTGCTTGCCGATGAGGCACGCGTGCCACGCGGTCCCGCACGCGACCAGGACGCAGCGCTTGGGATCGGTCGGAATGTTGGCGGCGATCGCGTCGTCGAGCTGGACGTCGCCCGCTTCCTGCAGGATGCGGCCGCGCATGGTGTCGATGATGGCCTGCGGCTGCTCGTGGATCTCCTTCAACAGGAAGTGCTTGTAGCCGCCCTTCTGGGCCGTGACGGCGTCCCACTGGATCACGCGCGGCTTGCGCTCGACGGGCGTGCCGTCGAACGTGGTGATGCGGACCTCCTCCGGTGACAGCTCGGCGACCTCGCCGTCCTCGAGGAACGCCACGCGCCGCGTGTAGTCGAGGACGGCGGGGATGTCGGAGGCGACGAAGTTCTCCCCCTCGCCCAACCCGAGCACGATGGGCGTCGCGCTCTTGGCGGTGACGATCCGCTTCGGCGCCATCTCCGACATGACGACGATCGCGTACGAGCCGACCAGCTCGCGCACCGCGCGGCGCGTGGCGTCGGCGAGGCTCATGCCCTTCTCGACGAACTCGTCGATCAAGTGCGAGATCACCTCGGTGTCGGTCTCGGACGCCATCTTGCGACCGCGGGCCTGCAGCTTGGCGCGGATCTCGAGGTAGTTCTCGATGATCCCGTTGTGGATCACGACCACCTTGCCCGCCCGGTGCGGGTGCGCGTTCTGCTCCGAGGGCCGGCCGTGCGTCGCCCACCGCGTGTGGCCGAGCCCCGGCGTGCCGCCGACGGGCTGCTTGGCCAGCAGCGCCTCCAGGTTGTCGAGCTTCCCGACCGACCGGCGCACCTCGATGTGACCGTTCGAGAACACGGCGACGCCCGCGGAGTCGTAGCCGCGATACTCGAGCTTGCGGAGACCCGCGATCAGGATCGGGCTCGCTTCACGCGGCCCGACGTAGCCGACGATGCCGCACATGGATCAGCGCGCGAGCGCGCCCGGAACGGGCGCGAAGGGAGCGGTGCGGACGTCGTCACGAATGGCCTGCATACGCACGCGTTTGTCGCACCGGTGGTGCGGAAAGGCAAGGGTATCGCCGCGCGCGCGACGGCCGAAGATGCGCTCGCACGCGCAGGCGCCACGCCATCCTGCACAGTGACATCCGCCGCGACGCAATTCGTGCTCGTCTCGATATGCCGTCCGATCCGGCGTACTACCGCGCCATGCGGAACCTTCGCCGGATCAGCTTCGGCGCCACCTCGGCCACCGTGACGAGCATGGGCCTCATCATCGGGTTGGGCGCCGCCGCGGCGGAGAAGGCGACCATTCTGAGCGGGCTCCTGATCGTCGCCCTCGCCGACAACCTCACCGACTCGTTGAGTCTCCATGTCTATCAGGAAGCGGAGCGGCTGAACGACCGGGCTGCCTTTCGGGCGACCTTGACGAACTTCGGCGCGCGGGTCCTCGTGGCCTTGACGTTCGTCCTGGTCGTCCTGCTGCTGCCCGCGCCCTACGCGGGAGTGGTCGCGCTCGTCTGGGGCGTCCTGCTCCTCGCGACGCTGTCCTATCTGGTTGCCCGAACGCGCGCGGTTCCTCCCTGGTCCGAGGTCGGCAAGCATGTCGGCGTCTCTGCGCTCGTGATCGGCGCGAGCCGGCTCATCGGCACGTGGATCGCGCAGTACGTCCAATGAAGCTCCGGCGCCGACCCGCAGACACGTCGCCCCGGAACGTGATAGGCGGTCCCTATCACAGCGATCGAAAAGAGGTCTTGGACGATCCCGGGGCGTGCAGCTAGTCTCGCGCGCCGAGATCACCCAACCGACCCCTAGGGGTCGATCGATTCCCGACCGGCGTCGCGCGGGCCACCGAGCCGAGCCGGGCGGGAGAGGAGGACGGATGGCGGAGAGAAGAACGCTCTGGACGGCGCTCCTGCTCGCCACGACGCTCCCGCTCCTCGCGAGCGCAGCATCGGCCGAGCAGGGACCCCACGGCGCGATGGCAATGGCGGAGCAGCAGGCACGCTTCGCGACGCTCCTCCCGGAGACGGACGTGACCAAGCCCCCGGCGGGCTTCGATCCCATCGTGTGGGCGTCGATCGTGCCGAAGGACAACGCGCAGACCCCCGAGCGCGTGGCGCTCGGAAAGAAGCTCTACTTCGACACCCGCCTGTCGCGCGACGGAACCGTCGCCTGCGCGACTTGCCACGACGTGAGCCGCGGTTTCACCGATCGGCGCAACGTCTCCGAGGGCATCGACGACAAGCTCGGGCGCCGCAACGCCCCGACGACCCTCAACGCGCTCTTCTTCCAGACCATGTTCCTCGACGGCCGGGTGCCGACCCTCGAGGACCAGGCGAAGCTGCCGCCCGTCAACCCGGTCGAGATGGGGCAGCCCGACGGTGCGGCCGTGGTGAAGGCCATCGCGGGCGACCCGCAGTACGTCGAGATGTTCCAGAAGGCGTACGGGCGCGCGCCCAACTACGATGACGTCGGGCGCGCGATCGCGGCGTTCGAGCGCACGTTCGCCTTCCTCGACTCGCCGCTCGATCGCTTTCTCGCCGGCGACCCGCAGGCCCTCTCGCCGAACGCGCAGCAGGGCTGGATCCTCTTCAACGGCAAGGCGCGGTGCGTCTCCTGCCACCAGATCAGCGGCGCCAACCCCCTCGGCAGCGACAACCGCTTCCACAACATCGGCGTATCGGCGCGGCATCAGGATTTCGAGAAGCTCGCCACGCAGGCGCAGAAGGCCCTCGAAGGCAAAGAGGGCAAGGGAGCGACGGACGTGATCGACAAGCTCGCGCTCGAGACCGATCTCTCCGAGCTGGGACGGTTCCTCGTGACCCGGAACCGCTCGGACATCGGCAGCTTCAAGACGCTCCAGCTCCGCAACATCGGGATCACCGCGCCCTACATGCACGACGGATCGCTGCAGACGCTCTGGGACGTGATGGACCACTACAACAAGGGCGGCGAGGCCAATCCCTACCTCGACGGCGGCATCGAGCCGCTCGCGCTGTCGGAAGGCGAGATCGACCAGCTCGTCGAGCTGATGTTCGCGATGACCGACCGCCGCTTCGGCGACGACAACGCGCGCGAGATGACGCGCCAGCGCGAGGCGGCCACGGCCAAGCGCCCCTTCCGCGACGAGGCTCTCGCGACGCGGAAGGTGTTCCCCTTCGAGCAGCGCCTCCAGAAGGAGAAGTGACATGGCGACGCGCAAGGATCCGGAGACTCGGTGGTACGAGGAGCGCGACGAGCTGTTCCGCGGCCTGCGACGGCTGGACCGCCGGAGCTTCCTCAAGGTCGCCACGGCGGCCGCGGGCGCGGCCCTCGCGAGCGGCGTCACCGTCTACCCGCGCTCGTTCTCGATGGTGCGGGTGGCCGATGCGGCCAAGACCGGCGAGGGGTTCAGCTTCGCCTACATCTCGGACTCGCACCTCTATAAGCGCACGCTGAACGATCGGTTCGTGAACGCCCTCATGCGCGCCGTCGACGACGTGAACGCGCTCGATCCGCAGCCGGACTTCGTCCTGTACGGCGGCGATCTCGCGCAGCTCGGGCAGGCCGAGGAGCTCGATATGGGCGCGCAGATCCTCAAAAGCCTGAAGGCGCCCGTGCGCATGATGGTCGGCGAGCACGACTGGTTCCTCGACATGGGCGATAAGTGGAAGTCGCTCTTCGGCCAGGAGACGTACTCGTTCGATCACAAGGGCGTGCACTGCGTCGTGCTCATGAGCGTCAACGAGAAGGACTTCTGGACCGAGCGCGGCATGACCCCGGTGCAGCGCATGCAGACGGTCGCCGGGCTCGACAACGGCACCCAGAGCCGCTTCGAGGTGGGCGAGCCGCAGCGCGAGTGGCTGAAGCAGGACCTGGCGAAGGTTTCGCCCGACACGCCGATCATCGTCTTCTCCCACTCGCCGCTCTACCACTACTACGAGCCCTGGAACTTCTGGACCGTCGACGCCCCCGAGGTGCAGGCGATCTTGAAGCGCTTCCGCACCGTGACGGTGATCCACGGGCACACGCACCAGGTGCTCAGCAACCGCATCGGCAACATCGACTTCCACGGCATGCTCTCGACCGCCTGGCCGTGGCCGTACGCGCCGCAGGGCCTGCCGGCGCTCACGGTCCAGATGAACCGGCCCGACCCGTTCGACCCGAACGACGGCCTGGGCGACGGGGTCGCGAAGGTCAGCGCCGACGGGCTCGTCGACAAGGTTTACAATCTCTGGAACCGCAACCCCGTGCAGGTGCGAAGCAGCTACCTGGCGTCGAACGGCAAGAAGGACCGCCCGGCCGAGACGACGCTCAAGAGCTTCTGAGGAGACGTCCCATGCGCAAGATCATCGTTCTCGGAACAACCTGCGCGCTCGGGACCGTGGTGGCGATCGCGCTCCTCGGCGCGCGCGGCACGGCGGTGGCGACCGACGCGCGCACCGCGCCCGGGTCGATCGAAGTGGAGCTGTGCGACGGCCAGACGACGGTGCAGGTCGCGCAGAACACCCCGCCGACGCCCGAGCAGGGCAAGAAGATCGCCGACGAACTGATGGCGAAGTGGAAGGCGAACAACCCGTCGACCGACTGGATCGACGAGGAGAAGACGCGCCACGCCCTTCTCCCGCCCGCCGACAACAGCGATCTCGTCGGGATGGGCCAGGGCCAGACCTACGGCCTCATCTCGAAGGAGGACGTCCTCGTCTGGCAGCGCGAGACGCTGGCGATGGTGGCGCGCGGCTCGCAGATCTTCCACAACGGCGACGAGCTCGGCAGCACCGTCGCCGTCTCGTGCGACATGTGCCATCCGAACGCCGCCAACACGCACCCCGAGACGTACCCCAAGTACCAGGTGCAGCTCGGCCGCACCGTGCTGCTGCGCGACATGATCAACTGGTGCATCCAGCACCCGGTGCGCGGCACGAAGCTCGCCGAGGACGACCCGAAGATGCGCGCCCTCGAGGCCTACATCCTCTCGGCGCGCAAGGGGACGCCGCTCAACTACGGCCGGCGCTGAGCCGGGCGGCCGGGGCGATCGTCAGCTCGACGCCGCCGGCGCCGGCCTCACGCGCCAACGAGCGACGCGGCCGTGTCCGCCACGCGGCTACGGATGGTTCGAGAACGTTGCCGAATAGGCGAACGGGCCGATGTTTTCCGCGCTCACGGTACCGTCGGCCTCCGTGAATTCGCCGCGCGCGTGGGTGAGCTGGCGAAGGTGCGTCCCGTCCGGGTGGATGGCGAAGAGCTGGTCGCCGTCGGGGTTCGTCCCGAAGGGATCGCAGCTGGAGTAGAACACGAGCGTTCCCGTCACCGGATCCACGCCGGCTGGGGTAATGGCGCACCCCGGAGGGAAGAACGCATTGCACCCGTCGACGGAGTACTCGGGCTGCGAGAAGCGCGTAAGCTGGCGCAAGCCCGCCGCGACCGTGTCGATGGAGAAGAGCTGGCAGGTCCCGGAGGAATTCTTGCCTTTGGGATCGGCAGACGCCACGAAGATCACGCGTCGTCCGTCCGGTGTGAGCGCCGCGATGGAGGTATCCACCCGGTCAAATTTCGTCAGCTGAAGAACGCTCTCTCCATTCACGAGGAAGATCTCGGATATCGGAGCACCGAAGGCATTGGGATTCTTCGGCATGCCATTTACTGACAGTGCGACGGCGTTCCGCCCAACGCTCGCGCCCGCGATGCCGAAGGTCGTCACCAGCCGGCTGCCGGGCCCCGCCACGGGGAGCGGCACGCTCTGAAGCTCGGAGCCGTCATGGTTCATGACGAAATTTCGCAGGTTGCCTTCCTTATTGGACCCGTCGAGATCGCCGAACGACTGGAACGTGATTCTCCCGTCAGGGACGAAGCAAGGATAACCGGTACCCGGGTACAGAAGATTGGCCCCCAGTGCGCGATTCGCGACGACGGGCAGGTGCGTGAGCTGCTTGCGGTCCCCG